>CAYYCI010000245.1:0-6599 GCA_964470215.1 uncultured Planctomycetota bacterium | reverse complement strand
AGGACTCGACCGCCTGAAGGCGGAACTACGAACAAGTGGCGTCCACATCCGCGGGGGCCTGCGCCTACTCCCCCCTTCGAGCCGCTATCCCCATAATCAGGGGCCACACTCCGCCGGTCGCCTCGATCATTGAAAAGGCGGGTTGGGCGGGATAAAATGACCCTGAAGCGAGACTCGCGGCTCCCAGAGCCGCAGTTGTCAGGAATCGCCTCACCAGGAGGAAATCTCGATGTTGCGCCGACTCCTCCCCCTGTGGCTCCCAGTGGCGCTGATCGCCCTGGTGGCCGCCCACTGGGCCATCTTGCCCAGGACGACGCTACGACCAGCGCCGGCCGTCCCGCCCCCTCCCGAGCCTGCGCCCTCGGTGGAAACTCAACCCGTCGCGCTGCCCACACCCGAGCCTCCCGAGACGCCCGCCACGGCGGCCACTGCCAGCGCCGAGCCGACCGTCGGCGACTCTTCCTGGAATGACTACCAGCAGGAGGACCCGACGGACAGTTCCTTCGGCGCCGGGACCGGGCAGACCCCTTGGGGAGAGTCTTCTGCCTCCGAAACCCTGGGCGACACCGAAGAAGACTTCGGCACCACCACCGACACGACAACGACGACCGACTACGGAACCGACACGACTTTCGGCGCGACCAGCGACTACGGGACCACCACAGTAGAGCGGACGAAGGTGGCGTCGGTCACGGCGTTCTCGCTCTTCGACGGCCTGGAGCGTGGGAATGCCTGGGCGGTGGAGAGCGCCGCCGACCCTGCCACCCTCAGTCTCTCGACCGAGAAGGTCTCGCAGGGCAAACATGCCCTCAAGGCCACCTTCAAAGCCGGGGGCAAGGGCAACTTCGAACTCCGCCGGGAAGTCAGCCTCGACCTCTCCGAGGCCACGACCCTCCTCCTCGATGTCCACAACGAGGCCGGGCCGATGGCCCTCGTCCTCGGCATCCGCGCGGGCTACGACGACACCCTCTTCACCTCACCGCCCAGGCCTCTCGAGGCGGGCTGGAACAAGGACGTGGCCTTCCCCCTCAAGGACCTCAAGCCAAACACCCAGAGCCTGTGGGCGAGCACGTGGGAGTGGGCGTCCGAGTCTGTGAGCCGCATCAGCCTCATCTTCCAGGAGCAAGGCCAGGGGGAGGGAACGGTCCACGTGGACAACATCCGCTTCGACCAGCCGGCGACGGTCATCGGCGCGGCCGACAAGCCCGTCATCGAGGCCATCAGGGCCTCGGCCAACGCCCTCGACCTCTTCGAGACCCTCGAGTTGAGCGTTGACCTCGAGGCCACCTATCAGGACTACTTCGACCGCAGCCAGGTCGCCCTCTCGGCCTCGTTCCTGTCGCCTTCTGGCAAGCGCCGCGAGGTCATGGGTTTCGTTTACGACCTCGACGAGGCCGAGGCGCGTCCGCTGTGGCGAATTCGCTTCACTCCCGACGAGGCCGGCATCTGGCGCTACGACGTCACGGTCACCGACGCCGGCGGCAGCACAACCTCGGAGACGTATCAGTTCCTCTGTCGCGAGCGAGCGCGCGGCCACGGCTTCGTCCGCATCTCCCGCCGCGACCCCCGCTACTTCGAGTTTTCCGACGGCGCTTTCTACTATCCGATAGGCCAGAACGTCTGCTGGGCGACCGACTTCGCCCACTTCCTCGACCGCATCGCCGGTTATGGCGGCAACTACGTCAGGGTGTGGCTGTGTCCGTGGAGCCTTCAGCTCGAGGTTCCGAGCCAGCCGGGGAAGTACGACCTGGCGGTCGCGAAGGCCGTTGACGACCTCCTGGAGCAATGCCGCGAGCGCGGGATCATGGTGCAACTGGTGCTGCGCTACCACGGCATGCAGAGCGATTCCTGGGACAAGAACCCCTACAACTCGGCCAACGGAGGCCCGTGTCAGTGGCCCGGGGACTTCTTCACCCTGCCCGAGGCCAAGAACCTCCACAAGCGCTTCCTCGACTACGTCGTGGCCCGGTGGGGCCACTCGACCGCCCTCCTGGCCTGGGAACTGTGGAACGAGGCGGACCTGGCGAAGGCCGACCGCGAGAGCGACCTGGTGGCCTGGCACCGCGAGATGGCCGAATACCTCAAGAAGATAGACCCCTACCCCCACCTGGTGACCACCAGCGTCTCGAACCCCAATCGCAACCGCGAACTCTTCGAACTGCCAGAGATTGACTTCGTGCCCGCACACTTCTACGCCCGCGACGTGGTCGAACGGGTCCACGACGCCTGGCTTCGCTACCGCGACCTTCGCAAGCCCGTTTTCATCGGGGAGTTCTCCGCCGGGCACAAGCCCATAGACGACCAGGCCGACACCATGGGTGCGCACCTCCACGCGGGCCTTTGGCTCGCGTTCCTCACCCCGATGGCCGGAAACGCCATGCCCTGGTGGTGGGACACCTTCATCGAGAAGAACAACCTCTACCACCACTGGGCCGCGTTGGTGAAGTTCGCCGAGGGGATTGACCGGCGAGGTCGGGACTTCGAGTTGGTGCGCTCGAGGGTCGCGCTCTCCGAGAACGTGACGCTGAGCCTTCAGGGACTGGTCTCGCCTGGTGAAGCCTACCTGTGGATTTACGACGACGCGATGGTCTTCCGCCCCGAGGTCGCGCGACGCCCGGTCCTCACAAAGCCACGCCCGCTTCAACTCCACGGCATGCTCGGCGGCGCGTTCCGCGTGGAGTTCTGGGATGCCCGGGCGGGCAAGATCGTCGCCCGCAAGGCCATCGCTAGCCGCGACGGCACCCTGAAGTTGACCATCCCGGCCGCCGACAGCGACATTGCCGTCAAGGCCGTCTGGCAGAGGCCAGAGAAAGCGCGCCCGCGGATAGAATGGTGACGACCCGGGGGTTATGGAACGGGCTTTAGCCCGTGGGCCGCGCGCAACGGCATAAGGGTAAAGAGAAGATATCATAGCGCGCGCCACGAACCGCGGACGCCCGGGGGCCGCTTCGATGAGACTCGAGCGCTGGTTGCGGGTTTCGCTCTTCACGCTCACAGGTGCGAGCACCCTGGCGCTGTGTGCGTCGCTGGGATCGGTGGTATGGTTGGGTTTTGGCGTCGCCTCCCTGCTCGGGTGCGTGGTGAAGGCGCGCCTGTGGCCGGGACGGCATCCGAGGCGCGACGTCAGTTCCACCGCTGTAATCCTGGTCACCCTGGTCTTCTTCGTCGAGGTTCTAGTGACGCAGATGCTCTTGGTCCCCGCCGCACACTTCCTCCTGGTTATCCAGGTGGTGTGGCTGATGCAGGAGGGGACGAACCGCCAGTGTGGTTGGGTGGTGCTGACGAGCCTGGTGCAGATGGTCGTGGCGGGGGTGTTGAGCGTGGATTTGGTTTTTGGGGCGTGCCTGGTGGTGTATGTCCTGGCCGGGGTTTTCGCGCTCATGCTGCTGAACCTGCGACGCGAGCTCGAGCGCGCAGGCGACAAGAGGGCCGAGGCTCGCGTCTCCGGGCGCCTGGTCGCCTGTGGGGCGTTCGTGGGGGTTGGCGAACTGGCCGTGATGATCCTGGTCTTCCTCTACTTTCCGCGTTTCGGCCTCCAACTTCTCCAACTCAGGCCACTAGCCCGCGGGCCGGCGCTCACGGGGATCAGCGACCGGGTGCGCCTGGGCGACCTGGCGGAAATCCTCGACAACCCGGAGGTCGTCATGTCCGTCAGGCTCTTCCGCGACGGCCGCCCTTTCCGCGCGACCAGTTTCCGACCATACTGGCGCGGGATGGGCCTGGACACCTACGAGGCGGGGGTGTGGCGGACACGCCACTACATAGGCGAACTCGGGGGCTATTCGCTGCGCTATCGGACCTTCAGGCCCTACGTGCGCAAGTTCCCGGGGATGAGCGTCAAGGCCGAGGTCGCCCTCGAGCCGGTGGCCACGCGAGTCCTTTTCTACCTGCCGCGGCTGGTCGAATTGACCTCCGGGACCCCGAACCTCGACGGGGTGTTCTACCACGCCCCCACACGCTCGGTAAGTTCCACCCGGAGCACGGCGGTGAGCCTCCGCTACTACGTGCGGGCGCGCGTGCCGCAGTGGCCGGTCGAGCAGTTGCGCCGGCCCGTGCCCTTCAACCCGACGGGCCGGCGCGAGGAGTGGCTCAGGGGACTTCAGTTGCCGCCTGGGCTCGACCCCCGGGTGAGGGGACTTGCCGAGAGCATCGTCGCCCACACCGACAAGTTCGCCTTCTACGACCGCGCCCGCCTCATCGAGACCTACCTGAAGGGCCACTACGACTACACCCTCCACCCCGGCCGCGTGCCCCCGGGCGAGGACCCCGTGGTTCGTTTTCTCTTCACCACCAGGCGTGGGCATTGCGAGTACTTCGCCGCGGCCATGGTGCTCATGCTGCGGACCCTGGGGATTCCGGCCAGAATGGCGACAGGCTTCGTCGGAGGCGAGTGGAACGAGTACGGCCGCTTCTACGTCGTCCGCCAGCGCAACGCACACGCGTGGGTCGAGGCATATGTGCCGTCGGTCCGCGACTGGGTGACGTTCGACCCGACCCCGCGGTCGGACATGAGCGAAGGGGGCGGCTACGGCTGGGTGGCTGCCCTGGACCGCAGGCTGGCTTACCTGCGCCTGGCCTGGAACAACTACGTTGTCAACTACTCGTTCCAGGACCAGCGCGCGCTCTCCGCGGCGCTCAACCGCCTCCTCGGCCACCTGGCGGCCGTGATGCGCCCCGGAGGCGGCCAACTGACCGTGCGAGGCGCGGGCGGAAGAGCGCCCGGGGCGCTGGCGCTCGTGGTCGCCGGACTTGTGGGGGTCGTCCTGGCGACCTACCTGCTGAGGCTCGCGGCCCGGCGGCTGGGCCGCCGCCGGTTGCGGGCGGCTCGGCCGGCGCTCGGCTTCTATCGCAAACTCGAGTCGCTCCTGCGCCGCCACGGCTTTCGCCGCGAGCCCTCGACCACGCCGCTGGAGTTTGCGCGGCACGTGGTCCTGCGCGGCGGCCCGTCCTACGAGCCGGTGGTCGGGGTTGTCGAGGCGTTCTGTCGGGTGCGCTACGGTGGGGAGCGTCTCGAAGAGTCCGAGCGCCGCGCGATACATCGCGCTCTGGCTCACCTGCGGCGTCTGCCGCGGGCAGACTCAAGGGTCAGGAAACGCAACGGTCTGGAGGATGGTGTCGAGGCGAGTTATGACCTCGGCCATTGACTTCGGGCGCTTCGAGGGCCGCCGCTCGCAGGAGTCCAGGATCAATTCCTCGAGGGCGGGAGGGCATTGGGGATTGAGGTCGCGGACGCTGTCGGCGCGGCCTGCGAAGCCCACCGTGAAGCCCGTGCCTCCGCCCACCCCGGTGATTGATGGTCGGTTGGCCTTCCCGGTCAGAGCCCAGTACATGGTCGCCCCGAGGCCGTAGACGTCGGTCCTGGGGGTGAGGTCCCGCCCCTTGGCCTGCTCGGGGGCCATGAAGTCAACCGTTCCCTGAATCTTGCCCGGCGGGTCGTCGAAGAAGCGGCTCAGACCGAAATCGAGAATCTTCACGTGGCCCTCGGTCGTGACGAAAATGTGGTGGGGCTTGACGTCGGTGTGGAGGATGCGATGGGCGTGGAGGAATGCGAGGGCGGTGGCCGCCTCGCGATAGAAACGCACCAGGTCGCGCATCGGGTAGTCGCGCTTCTCGCGCAGGCTTTCCCCCTCGATGAACTCCATTATCAAGTCGCAACTGACCGTGCGCATGAGCCGGCGCCGCCTGACCAGGTCGTACGCTCGCACGATGTGGGGGGAATAGGTCTTGGGGTCGAGGCTTCGGAGAACGCGGTACTCGTTGCGGACTTGCGCGAAGAAGCCGTCGTAGTTGAGCCGGGCGTGTGCGCCGAGGCGAGCGTCGCCTGTGCGGGCCTGGCGCCTGGCTTTCTCGATCCCCTCGATGGTCTTGCGCGAGACGTGCTTTATGGCACGCAGCCGCCCCGTCGCCGTCTCCCTGGCCTTGTAAACGACGCTGCCCGCGCCGTTGCCAACGACCTCGAGGAGTTCATAGCCTTTCAGTTTAGGTCTAGGCATCGGCTCCCACCCATAGCCGAGGGTTTTTCGCGCGAATGGCTCCGGCTCGCCCTTTTCTCCCGTGGCTCCTTGTGACCAGCAGGTGCCGCAGGGGATGCCTTTGCCCACCGCGATGAAGTTTACAACATTCCCACCACTCGATCAAGCCCGCCCACCGTTGTCAGGTACCCGCCAGCCGGCGATGGTCGCCGTCGCGGACCAGGCGGCCTTCGGCGTCGAAGCGCTGGGCCAGGGCCAGCGCGTAGCGTCGCGTCGTGCCCAGCAACTGGCGAAACTCGCTTATCGTCACCTGGCCGTGCCGCCGCAGATGTCTCTCCAGTTTCTCCCACGCCTCCGCCACAGCCTCCGGATGGAAGCCGCAGAACTCCCCGTCCACCAACTCTCCGCTCTGGAGCAGGGCCTCGTGGACCGCGGCCACTTCGTCCGGTGGGAACGACAACGAATGCTGAAGGTCGGCCACGGTCGGTGGGGAGAACGGCCGTGCCCGGCACGCCTCGAGGATCGCCTGGCGTATCTCGGCCTGGCGCTCGTCCATCACCACTCGGTGAGAGGCCAGGGCGAGCGTTCGCCCAACGCGGCGAACCACCCCCGCGGCTTCCATTTCGC
>CAYYCI010000244.1:0-6622 GCA_964470215.1 uncultured Planctomycetota bacterium | reverse complement strand
CACATGCGCGACATCGTCCGCCTCGACTTCGCCTGCGCCACCGACCACGGCTACAACATCAACCCCTACCTGTGGGCCTACCTGGGCAAGATGGCCCGCGCCAACAACGACCCAGGCCGCTACCTGACCTTCCTGGGCGAGGAGTGGACCTCGAGTTTCGAGAAATACGACGAGAAACACCCCTACGGCTACTACGGCCACCGCAACCTCGTCTTCGCCGACCCCTACTTCCCACGCTGGTGGAACGCCCGGAACGGCCAGACGCCCGCGCAGGTCTGGGAGCAACTGCGAAAACTCAACGCCAACTTCGTCCACATCCCACACCAACTCGCCGACACGGGGAACGTGCCAACCGACTGGACTTTCCACGACGAGACGGCCCAGCCGGTGGCCGAGATTTTCCAGGTTCGCGGCTCCTACGAGTACAAGGGCACCCCTCGCGAGGCGCGACGCTCGACCCCGAAGCCCGGCTACTTCCTCCAGGATGCCTGGGCGCGCGGCATCGTCATCGGGGTCATCGCCAGCCCCGACCACGGCGGCGGCATGGGGAAAGCCTGCGTCTTTGCACCCGAACTCAGCCGCGAGGCGATCCTCGACGCACTCCGCGCGCGCCATTGCTTCGGCACAACCGCCGCCAGAATATTCCTCGACGTCCGTGTGAACGGCCACTTGATGGGCGAGAAACTCACTCAGCCCGCCCCAGGGAGCGTCACCGTCGAGATCAAAGTCGAGTGTCCCGCCCCGATTGACCGAGTCGAGGTCTGCCGAAACAACCGCTTCATCTACACGAAAAAGCCACAGGCAAAGACCGCCAGACTGACCTTCGTGGACCGCGAGCCACCAAGAGGGCGAGTCTACTACTACGTGAGAGTCATACAGACCGACGGCGAGATCGCCTGGAGCAGTCCCGTGTGGTTCGCCGCCCGGTGAGGACAGCCAAGAAGCCAGGATGATGAGAAGACCGGTCGCAAGCGCTCCCGAGTTCGTCCTTCTCGCGGCTTGCGCCGTGGCTTGCCTCGCTGGGCCGGCGGTGCCGCGCAACGGGCTCTCGCTGACGGTCCGCCCGGGCCTCAAGGACAAGGCGCCCACCCGTTGGAACGGCCGTCTGAGCCTCTCGGTCGGCAACATGCTCGCCATCGAGGCCAGGACATCCAAGATCGCCTCGGTCCGGGGCAACCGGTGGAAGGCTGCTTCGTTCCTCGAGGGCCAGGTGGCCGTGGTCCGAGGGTCTTTCTCCTGCCGTTTGACCGCCAGCCCCGACGACGAGGACTGGCCGGCCGCCACCCCCGGGAACACCAGTTACTACTACGTGCGCGGCGAGCGGGCCGACGGGGAGTTGGTGTGGGCGTCGCCCATGTGGATCACCTACAAGCCATGAGGCGGTTCGGGTAGGCGATGTCGGGACTCCTCCACGACGAATCCCACCGCCGCCACTTGATCCTGACCGTGGCGGTAGCGGTGGGACTTACGCTCTACCTGACGGGCGCGCTCCGCTCGGTCTATGGGTTCGACCTGGCGCTCATCCTTGCGCTCGTCGGCGGCTTCCCCATCTATCTCGAGGCCCTCAGCGGCTTGCTCCACCGGCGCCTTTCGGCCGACCTGGCGGTAAGCCTGGCCGCGGCGGCTGCCCTCTACATCGGGCAATATGCCGTCGCCGCCGAGGTCATCCTCATCATGCTCATCGGCGAGGCGCTCGAACACTTCGCCGTGGGCCGAACCAGGGCCGGCATCGCGAGCCTCCTCGCCCTCAGGCCACACACCGCGCGAGTCCGTCGCGACGGCCAGGAGGTCGTCGTCCCGGCCAGCCAGGTCAGGCGCGAGGACATCGTGGTCATCCGCCCGGGCGACCGCATCCCGATTGATGGCCGGGTGACAGCGGGGAATTCGGCGGTTGACCAGAGTCCGATTACGGGCGAGGGGCTGCCCGCGGACAAGGCCCCCGGCGACGAGGTCTTCGCCGGCACGATCAACCTCAACGGCTCCCTCGAGGTGGCGGTCGAGCGGCTCGGGGCCGACACGACCCTCGAGCGGATCATCCACCTCGTCGAGAAGGCAGAGGCTGCAAAGGCCCCGACCGAGCGCCTGGCCGACCGCTACGCCACCTGGTTCGTGCCAATCGTTTTGCTGGCCGCCGGCCTGACTTACCTGTTCACTCGCGACGTGGTGCGCGCGGTGGCGGTCCTGGTCATTGCGTGTCCGTGTGCGCTCGTGCTCGCCACTCCGACAGCTGTCGCCGCGGGCATCGGGGGGCTGGTGCGAAGGGGCATCCTGGCCAAGGGCGGGGTCGTCCTCGAGCGCCTGGGCAAACTCAAGACCGTCGTCTTCGACAAGACTGGCACCCTCACCCACGCCCGTCCGAGGATCGCCGAAATCTGGTCCGCAAGCGGCTTCTCCCGGGAGGAAGTCGTCCGCCTGGCGGCGGCGGTCGAGGCCAACTCCGAACATCCCATCGGGCGCCTTTTCGTCGAGCGCGCCAGGCAGCAAGGGCTGACAGCGCCGGTCGCGTCGGGCTTCAAGGCGCATCCGGGCCTCGGCGCCGAAGCGGTCGTCGAAGGACAGCGGGTGCTCGTCGGCAATCGGCGGTTCCTCGCCCAGGAAGGGCTCGCCCTGCCGGCCGACATCCAGGCCGCGCTCGAGGAAGCGGCCAGGCGAGGCGCCACGGTCGTCCTGGTCGCCAGGGGCAGCGAGGTCGTCGGGGCAGTCGCGGTCGAGGACACCATCCGCGCCGACGCCCGCTCGACCGTCGAGCGCCTGAAGGGCCTCGGGGTGCGGCGGGTGGTCATGCTCACCGGGGACAACGCAGCCGCGGCCCAGGCGGTGGCATCCGAGGTCGGCATCGAGGAGGTCCGCAGCGAACTCCTCCCCGACGACAAGGTCCAGGCGGTCAGGGAGCTCCAGGAGAAGGTCGGGCCGGTGGCGATGGTCGGCGACGGGGTCAACGACGCGCCCTCGCTGGTGACCGCGGATGTGGGCGTGGCGATGGCCGACATCGGCACCGACGTGGCCGTGGAGTCCGCGAACCTGGTGGTCGTCGGGCACGAACTCGACAAGATCGCCGAGGCGGTCGCCCTCGGGAAGAAGACCCTGCGAATCATCTGGCAGAACATCCTCGGCTTCGCCCTCGCCTTCAACCTCCTGGCGGTGCTGGCCGCCTCGTTCGGTTGGGTCGGGCCGGTGCTCGCGGCGGTGGTCCACCAGGTCAGTTCCCTGGTCGTGGTGGTCAACTCGCTCCGACTGTTGGTTGACAAGCGCGCCTGGGCGCGACGAGTGGCCTCGGCGCGCGAGGCCGTGGTCGCCCGGCGCCGACGACTCGCCACTGGCGCGGCAGCGACCACCCTTGCCGTCTACCTACTCAGCGGTTTCCACGTCGTGAGGCTCGGCGAGGTGGGGGTCGTTCAGCGTTTCGGCAAGGTCGTCAGGCCGATCGAGCAGCCCGGCCTCCACTACCGCTTGCCCTACCCGTTCGGGCGGCTGTGGCGGGTGCGACCGTTCGAGGTCAAGCGGGCGGAGGTGGGCTTTCGCACAATGCCGGGGCAGGCAGCGGGGCCGGCGGCCTACGAGTGGAACGTCGAGCACCGCAGCGGGCGCTACGTCCGAGTGGCCGAGGAGGCCACCGTGTGGGCGGGGGACGAGAACCTCGTTGACGTGAACCTGGTGGTGCACTACCGCGTGGCGGAGCCGATAAAGGCGCTCTTCGGCCTCGGGGCGAGGATGGCCGACGGCTCGGACAAGTGGGCGGCTGTTGTGCGCGCGGCGGCGGAGGCCGCGCTGCGGGCCGAGATGTCCGCGCGCCCCACCGATGACATCCTGGCCGACCGGCGCCGCGACCTCGAGGCGGCCATCGCGCGTCGCATCGCTGCCACACTCGCCCGCCTCGACACGGGGCTGGTGGTGCTGGGCGTTGGACTCGCGGACGTCCATCCCCCGCTCGAGGTGGTCGGCGCGTTCCGCGAGGTCGCCAGCGCCCTCGAGAAGAAGGAGGCGCTGATCAACGAGGCCGAGGCCGTCCGCCTCGAGACCGAGGCCCTGGCCGAGGGGAAGGCCGCCGAGAACGTCAGTGAGGCCGAGGGGCAGGCGGCCGACCGGGTGGCCCGGGCCGAGGGCGGGGCAGCGCGCTTTCTGGCCGTCGCCGCCGCTTACGCCAGGGCGCCCGTCGTCACGCGAATCAGGCTTTATCTCCAGGCGATCGAGCAAGCGCTCGCCGGCAAGCGCAAGGTCATCGTCGAGAGGGCGCCGGCCGGCGCCAGGCGCATGCTCTTCATCGGAAAGAAAGGCGTCTGGCCCGTCGCACCGGCCCAGGCGCCACCGGCCCAGGAGGGTCAACAGCGATGAGACGACGCACGTGGCTCAAGGTCCTGGTCGCGGCCGTTGTGGTGGTCGCGGCCTATCGCTCCGTGGTGTTCGTGGACGAGACCCAGTGGGCGATCGTCACGCTCTTCGGTCGCCCGCTGCGGACTCTCGAGGAGGCGGGGCTTTATTTCAAGATGCCCTACCAGTCGGTCCTCAGGGTTGACAAGCGGCTGCGGGTCTATGACCCCAGGCCCTCGGAGTTCCTGGCCAAGGAGAAGAAGACGGTTGACCTGGACGTTTTCGTCTGCTGGCGGGTGGGCGACCCGCAAGCGTTCCTGGAGCGCTCGGTGGACTACGCGGGTGCCGAGGCCCGGCTCCATGACATCGTGTGGGCGGAGTTGCGCAGCGAGATCGGCAACAACCCCCTCGACGCTCTGGTCAGCACCGACCCCACTGTGCATTGCCTCGACGATCTGATGGAGCGGGTGGCGGCGCGGTGTGCCGAGCGGGCGCGAGAGGCCTGCGGGATCGAGGTCGTGGACGTGAGGCTCAAGCGGATCGCGGTCCCGCAACAGGTCCGCGACAGCGTCTTCGAGCGGATGCGTGCCGAGCGAGCGAGAATGGCTCGCCGCTACCGCGCCGAGGGCGAGAAGGAGGCCATGACCATCAAGGCCACCGCCGACAAGGAGCGTCGCGTCATCCTCGCCCAGGCATACAACCAGGCCGAGAAAATCCGCGGCGAGGCCGAGGCCAAGGCCATCGAGGTCTACGCCGCCGCACACAAGAAGGACCCCGAGTTCTACGAACTCCTCCGCACCCTCGAGGCGTACAAGAAATTCCTCGACGAGAAAACGACGCTGTTGCTCTCGGCCGACTCGGAACTCTTCAAGTATCTGCGCGGCCGCGGCGAGGCCCTCGAGGGCGGGAAGGGAACGAGATGACCAGCCAGGCCGAAGACGCCCGGGGCCGCCTCCCGGTCGGCAAGGTGCTGGCCCTGGCGGTGGTGGCTTATCTGGCCACAGGGCTTTATAGCGTGGGGACCAACGAGGTGGCGATTGTCCGGCGCTTCGGGCGCGCTCTGGCCCGACCGCGCGGGCCGGGTCTGCATTTCGGTCTGCCTTACGGCCTCGACCGGGTCACGAAACTGCGCCCGCGCGAGACCAAGCGTGTGGGAGTGGCCATGACGCTGGCCGAGCGGGCCATCGGGCGAAAAGTCCTCCCCAAGCAAGCCGAATGCCTGACCGGCGACAGGAACCTGATAGTCCTGACCGCGGTCGTCCAGTTCGAGGTCAAGGACCCCAGGCGCTATCTCTTCGAGGCCACCGACATCGGGAGGCTCGTTGCCGATGCGGCTGCCGCCTCGCTCGCCGCCCTCGTCTCCGGCATGACAGTGGATGACGTCCTGACCGTCAAGCGGTCGGTCATCCAGGACGAGGCGTCGCGCAGGGCTCAGGCCACCCTCGACCGCTACGGCCTCGGGGTCCGCGTGGTGGGCATCTCGCTGGAGGGCCTGAGCCCGCCGGAGGAAGTGGCCGAAGCGTTCCGGGACGTGATAGCGGCCCGCGGCGACCGGGAGCGGAAGATAAACGATGCGCAGGGCTACGCCGAGCGCCTGTTGCCGAGGGCGAAGGGCGAGGCCCAGCGCATCCTCACCGACGCGGTGGCCTACAGCCAGGAATTGCTCGAACGCGCCACGGGCGAGGCCGAGCGTTTCACCAAGATGCAGGCGCAACTCGGCGACCACCGCCAACTGACCGCCCGCCGACTGATAATCGAGACGATGGAGGAGGTTCTCCCGAGGCTCAGGAAGGTGGTCCTCGACGGCGAGCGCCTCGACTTCGGGCTCTTCGAGACACAGGAATGACGCGACGGGTGGCACAGGTCGTCCTTGTCGTGGGACTGGTGGCGGCGGCTTTTGCCTTGCGGGGCCGCAGGCCAATGCCCGCCGGGAGCCTGGCACAGGAGAAAACCCCGGAGGAGGTGGTCAAGGCGCTCTTCGAGGCCGCCTCGCGCGGGGACGACGAGGGGTATCTGGCGCTGGCCGGCGGCGAGTTCCTGACCTCCTCGCTCGAGTCGCGCAGGGACACGGGGGCCGAGGCCTTCCGCGAGGGCCTCAGGCGCTCGGTCGAAGGGGTGAAGGGCCTGGCCATGACGAGGGTTGGCCAGCACCCTGATGGGTCGGTGACCCTCGAGGTCGAGTTGACATTCGTTGACCGCAACGAGCGCCAGAGACTCGTCCTCGCCCCGAGAGGCCGGAGCTGGGTCGTGTTCTCGATGACCCGAGCGCAGCGGATAGTCCCATCGGTCCCATACGGCACCCCCGTCTTCGAGT
>CAYYCI010000243.1:0-6630 GCA_964470215.1 uncultured Planctomycetota bacterium | reverse complement strand
GAGGACAACCCCGCCAGAGCCTCGCCGGTGGCACAGGCTTTCCAGCCTGTGCCGCTTCGTCCACACCGCAGAGGAGCGCCAAAAGGATTTGGCCACTGATGAACACCGATGGACGGGATAAGCGATGGGGACGGAAGCCGTTTTCGCCTCGCGAAAACGGCTCCCGTCCCCCATGCCTGGCGTTCGAGGGTCCCGGGGCGAGACGCCCCGCCTACGGAACCGGGCGAGCGCCCCCGCTTTCTCGCGGGGCGAGACGCCCCGCCTACAACTGCCGGTGGTGATATCCTTGGAGGAACTCACCCGATTTCTCCGAGGATGGCGGATTTTTCGGCTGCGGCCTGGACGGCTGCGATTGTTGCGGCGCGCAGGCCGAGTTCCTCGAGGGCGCGAAGACCTTCGATGGTCGTCCCGCCGGGGGAGGCGACCATGTCCTTGATCTCGGCGGGGTGTTTGCCGCCGTCGAGGACGAGGCGTGCGGTGCCGAGGACGGTCTGCGCGGCGAGGGTGAGTGCCTGTTGGCGCGGCAAGCCGCACAGGACGCCGCCATCGGCCAATGCCTCGATGAAGACGGCGACGAATGCCGGGCCGCTGCCGCTCAGGCCGGTGACGGCGTCGAGGAGTTTCTCGGGCACTCGGACGCAAAGGCCGACGGCGCCGAGCAGTTCTTCGACGCTGGCGGCGTCGTCCTCGGTGGCGTTGCGGCCGAGAGAGTAGCCTGCGGCCCCTGCGCCGACGAGCGCGGGGGTGTTTGGCATGACGCGGACAACTCTCTTGTCGGCTCCCACCATGGCCTCCAGTTCGGCGAGAGAGATTCCGGCCGCTATCGAGACGAGCAGTTTGTCGGGGGTGATGGCGTCGGCGAGTTCCGGGAGGACGTCGCGGGCGACATCGGGCTTCAGCGCCACGACGAGGACGTCGGCGGCCTGGACGAGGCAGCGGTTGTCGTCGAGGACTTCGACGCCGAGCGCCTGGGCGACGGCCTTGCGGCGCTGGGGGTCGGAGTCGCTGAGCAAGAGTCTCTCGGGCGGGAGGGTCCTGGCACGGAGGAGTCCGCGGGCGAGTGCCTCGCCCATTTTTCCTGCGCCGAGAAAGCCGACGGTTGCTTCGAGCATGGGGCTGCCTCCTGGCAAAGAGGTGGCAATCGTCGGCGGGGACTATAACAAAAGGGAGCGGGGGCCGCAACGGCGGGCGCGGGCGCCGGGGTTTCACTTCGGGTGGACGAGCGCGGAGATGTCAATCAGGTAGAGTTGGCGGCCTTTGCCTTCGTGGGTGGAATCTATGCAGACGAGGCGGCCGTCGGGGCTGAAGCGGGGGTGGGTGTCGCACCGCCATTCGCCTCGGTAGCGTGGTGGGCTGTGGAAGTGGCCGAGCCAAAGGCTCTTTCCCGTAGGAACGTGGTAGAGATAGACGTGTTGAAGGCGTTGGGGGCCGAGGGGGTAGGTGTCGTTGAGAATCCACTGTCGGCCGGGTAGGTATGAGCAGTGGCCGTCGCGGGTCATCACCCCTTTGCCGACGAGTTCGACGTGGCGTGTGCGGTCGGTGAAGAGGGTGAAGCCGGTGCCGAGTTTCGGGTGGCGAGTCCAGGCGAGGACGTGGTTGCGGTCGCGCCAGATGAAATGTGAGGTGTGGCCGTGGGGGTCGAGGCAGAAGATGTCGGAGCCGTCGAGGTTGGCGGTGAACATTCTGGTGCCGAAGCCTCTCTGGCCCTCGCCGCGCCAGCGGTGGAGGAATATGAAGCGTTTGCCGTCGGGGCTGACGAGCAGGTGGTTGAAGTAGTGTTTCATTCGACTCAGGTCGCCGTGCTCGTACGGGATAGCGGCGATCTGGGCGAGCGAGATGATCAGCCTTGCCCGGCCGGTCCGGAGGTCCACGCGCCAGATTCCGGAGTCGGCGGGGGCGAGTTCGTCGCGATGGGGGTCGGGCAGGCCTGGGTAGCCGTAGCCGGGGCGCATGTCCTGGATGCGGCGAAAGTCGGTTGTCACGGCCGCGCGGCCGTCGGGGCTGAGGGCGTAGATAGGGTGTTGGACGGTGCGCCGCTGGCGGGTGTGGACATCGAGGATGTGGCTGACGAATCGCTGGCCCTGGCGGTCGTTCCAGATGATCTCGGTCTTGGAGCCGGGTATCCACTGTAGCATGCAGCCTTGTTGCCACGACCAGGCTCGGCTCTGGCCGAGTTCGATCCAGCGGTCGCCGTCGCGGATGTCCACCATGCCGATCTTGACGACGTCGTCGGGCCGCGGGGAGCGGCCCTCGAAGTCCACCTCCATCCCGAGGACGTAGCGGCTGGTGGGGTCGAACTGGAGTTTGTCGTAGTAGCCGAACCAGTGGAATCTCGGGCCGGCGGTGATGGCGCGGCACGGCGGGAGGGCCTCGCGAGCGCGAACCGCCGCTGCAACGAAGAGGGCCAGACAGAGGAACTCAGCCGATGGCCTCATTGCCTTTCCTCCTCCGGGCGCTTCTTCGAGATGCAATAGAGATTACGGGCGGTGCGTATGAAGAGTTTGCCGTGGGCGATCGAGATGGTCGAGTGGACAGGGGGCTCGCCCATGCGGATGCGCGAGAGGACCTTGAAGGTGTCGCCGGCCTCGAGGACCACGACATCCCCCGAGCGATTGATCACATAGACCTTGCTGTCCGCGCCGGTGGGAGATGCTCGGACGACATTGCCGAGGCCGAGTTTGGCCTTCCAGACCACGCGACCCGTCCTGGCATCGTGGCAGACCATCACGCGGAGTTTGTCGTTCATCGAGTAGAGACGGCCGCGATAAAGCAGCGGGGTGACGACGTCGGGGGTGGCCTCCGAGTATCGCCAGGCGATGTAGGAGTCGTCGAGCCGGCCTTTCCCCCCGGCCTTCAAGGCGTAGAGCGGGCGGTGCTGGGGTCGGACGACGTAGATGAGGCCGTCGCCCGGGACGGCCGATGGCACGGTGCGCTGCCACACGAGGCGGTTGTGTGGGCTGAATTCCCAGCGCCAGAGCTCCTGGCCGGTCTCGGCCTCGTGGCCTGTCACGTATTCGCCCCCGACCATGATGATCTCGGCCCGACCGTCGGGATAGACGTAAGGCATCGGCGTGTTGTAGGTCTCGGGGGCCTCCTCGCCGGCGTCGGTGTTGCGCTTCTGTTTCCAGAGGTAGCGGCCCGTGGCAGGGTCGAGGGCCAGGAGCCAGGAGTCGAGCGGGCCCTTGCGCGTGTCCTTGCGGCCGTAGGCGCGCGGGTTTTTGTTCTGCATTATCTGGACGTAGAGCCTGCCGCGGAAGAGCGCCGGGCTGGAACTGTAGCCGTACTTGACCACCAATGGGCCGAACTCCTCCTCGAGGTTCCGCCTCCAGAGGGCGTTGCCCTCGAGGTCGAAAGCGACCAGGTGCCCGGTGCCGAAAAGAAAAACGACCAGCTTGCCATCGGTGACCGCCGACGGCGTGACTGGGTCGTTTCCGCCGAGGAACCGCCGATATGGCGCCTCGCGCCTCGACCAGAGCACCCGCCCGGAGTTGGCGTCCACACAAAGAGCCAGGCAACCATCCTTCGCCTTGTCAAGCGAGGTCAGGAAGACCCTGTCGCCCCAGACGATCGGGGTCGAGGAGCCGGAGCCGGGCATGCGGCTCACCCAGAGGACTTTTTCGGACTTGCTCCAGGTGGCTGGAAGGTCGGTCTCATCGGTCGAGCCGTTCCAGAAAGGGCCTCGCCACTGCGGCCAGTCCGCACCGAAGGCCGCGGACACGAACGCGAAAAGAAGAGCGAGCAGGCATTTTCTCATGCACCATCTCCGAGAAAGGCACCGCATGATGCCGACCGCGGTGCTGGCAGTCAAGCGACCTGTCGCGCCGATGAGTCTCGAGAACAGCGTGCAATTTGCTTTGGGCACAAAAGCGTGCCCATGCCCAGAGGAAGCAGCCCTCCGGGAGGACGGGCTCGGCCGGTCAGCTCACAGAAAGGCCCGCGCGTCAGGCGGCTGGGTCGGCGCTATGTGTCGCGGCAGGGGAATCAGTCCACCATATCGAGAACGCATTCGGCCACTCGGCGCGCCGCGTCGGGCCGCGCGTAGCGGCGGCAGGCCTGCCGAAGCGCCTGCCGGGCCGACTCGTCGTCGAGCAGGCGTTCCACGGCGTCGGCCAGGCTCTCGCCTTCTCTGGGGCAGTCCACGACCCCGTGGGCGAGCAGGTGCCGCAGGTTCGCCATCTCCTGCCCCGGCAGGGGCGCAATCGCCAGGGTCGGCACCCCCACCGTCGCGGCCTCGGTCATCGAGAGCCCGCCCGGCTTCGAGACGAACAGGTCGGCAGCCGCCATCAACTCGTGGACGAAATCCACGAATCCCAGAACCTTCAGCCGGGCCTCGCTCCGAGGGCTGAGCCGCCCCAGGCGCCTGCGGAGCCGTTCGTTGTGACCCGCGACCACCACGAGGTCCATCGCTTTCCCCGAGACCAAGAGGGCCTCCGTGGCCTCGGCCAGCCCGCCCAACCCCAGGCTACCACCCATCAGGAGCACCACGGGAACCCCGGGCCGAAGGCCGTGTCTTGCCCTCAGCGCCTCGCGGTCGAAAGGCCCCTCGAACGCGGGCGAGATCGGTATCCCCGTGGCCACCAGCCGTTCCGGCGCTATCCCCACCCGCACGAACCCCTCGCGGACGACCTCGTCGGCCACCAGGAAGAGGTCTATCCCGCCAGTGTTCCAGGCCGGGTGCGGGTCGAAATCGGTGATGACCGTCGCGGTCCTGGCCTTCAAGACCCCGCGCTTACGGAGCGCCGCCGTCGCCTCCGAGGCCGTGATCTGGGTCGAGAGGACAAGCGACGGCTCGAAGTCCCTGGCCAGACGCTCGTAGCCGGGCAGGCCGAGCCTCAGGAACCAGTCAGGAAGAGTGCCGCCCCCCTTCCTGGGAGGGCGCTTGTAGAGAAAGCCCCAGAGCACCGGCACCCGCCTCACGATGAACAGATAGCCCCGCATATACAGCGCGCGAAACCACCAGGCCGACAACCCCACCAGGTCCACAGAGCGCACCTCGCACCGCGGGTCGAGTTCCCGCAGCGCCTCGGCCACACACTCTCCCGCGCGGCCGTGGCCGCCGCCCAGCGACGCCGATGCGATCAGAATGCGGCGCTTGACCACCAGGTAACGCCTACGCTCGTTCAGGCCACCGACGCGAGAGCATCCTCGCCAACCAGTACGAAACCACCCCCACCGCTATCCCGCCGGCGACATCGCTCACCCAGTGGATACCAAGATAGACGGTCGAGAAGACATTGGCAATCGCCAGGAAGGTCACCACCACGGCGAAGCGCCGCCGACCCGCGTGCCAACACACCAGAGCCAGCGTGACCGCCAGAGAGGTGTGGAAACTCGGGAAACAATTGTCCAGCCCGCTCATCGCACGATACGCCCGCATTATCACCTCACCGATGTCGTCCAACAACAGCCGCACGCCCGAACTCCCCAGGTCGTTGCGATAGTAGTGGAAAACCTCCCTGACCGGGAAAAAAAGATAAAACGGCAACTCCAACAGATAGTTCAACGCGTATCCTATCATCACCATCGCCAGTCCCCGACGATTCCTCAAATGGTCGAAAACGAAAATCGCCACGAACACCAACGACGGAAACACCACCACATAAACGAATCCCAGGAACCAAGTCAGCGGCAGCCAATCGAAGGTCCGCTGCACCGTGGCAACCGCCTCCCCCTCGAGGCCGTGCACCAGGTGGGTGAAGTCCTCGCTCCCGAAAAGATGCACGACCCACGACGTGCATGCGTGGTCGAAACCGAAGACCAGATAGAGATAGTTGAAGATCAGGATCGAGAGCCCGGCTGCCAGATAGAGCAACCGCTTGACAGAGCGGACCGTCTGCCGACAACTCTCCCAGACCACCACCCAGGGGCGAGCCTCCGGCACCCCCACCCACACCAACGCCAGGATCGTGACCATCCCCAGCGCGGACTCGATCAGCCTGACCAGTTGCTCGTCGCTCATCGTTCTCCTGGCAAAAGGAAAACGCGCCGACCGCCTCGGCGCTTCGTCGTCCAGTCCCCTGACACATCGAACGAGCCAACTTATAACCCAAATCCCCTCCCCATGCAACCACCCCCACGGCCTCCGGACCGCGGATCGACGCCATCGCCCCCCACAGACCCACACGTCGCGGGCACAGCGCCGCGACTTTTTCTGCGGCTTGAGGACAATCGCCGCTCAGGTACAATCTGGTCTTTGGCGCTCCACTCGTGATGATCATCCGAACGAGCATTTGGCCTTGAGAATTGAGAAGGAGGAGGATGCAAATGGCCACACATGACCACAAACACAAGCGACCCAGAACAAGCAAATTTGTAAAGGCATGCCAAGCCATCGGACTGTGCTTTTTCTTCGGAGGCTTTGGCATGGCGCTCTATGGACAGGCCATGCGCACCATCATGGGACCGCCACGTGGCATTCCAATGCCGAACCAACCGAGCTTCACCTATATCACGATTTTCACATTCGGTGTGTTGGCGTTTGTGCTTGGCGGCGTGCTTTTCCTGCTTGGTTGTATCCCACACTTGATCCGCTGGTGGCGCAATGAATGACCCGCAGGACTGAAATGGAGGTCTTGTTTCACTTTGCCGTGTTCGTCCTGGTCTTTGGCTGGGGCTTGAGGACAATCGCCG
>CAYYCI010000242.1:0-6634 GCA_964470215.1 uncultured Planctomycetota bacterium | reverse complement strand
CTCTGGGCGCCTAGACATCCACCGCACACCCTTGGTATCTTGACCGCGACACCTCTCGCCCTCGCGGGCGACAGGCCCGCAGCCTCAACCTCAGGAAGCGGGTCAGATACACACTCGGCGCTTCTCGCCATCCACCTTGTCAAAGAGCATCCGAGCGACGCGTGCCGCGTCACCCAGCACACGCTATTATAGCATATCCCCAGCACGTGTCAAGCGCCATTTCTTCCCTCGCCCCGGTCCCCACATCTTGGGCACCCGCCCGTCCACGAGCCCATCCTTCGCCCACGCCCACAACCCGTAAGAAGGACTTGAACGGCAGCTACGCGCAGCTTATATTGTGCGCGTCAACAGGGCTGGCGCGGGTCTCGCCAGCCGCCGATCACGGGAGGCGAAAGGGAGCCGAGCAGATGACCACCACGGTCAGTCGTCGCGCGTTTCTTCGTCGTGCCGGGAGGTCCGCCGCGGTGTTCGCCGCACCAGCCATCGTCCCCGCGTCCGCCCTCGCCCAGCCGGCCCCGAGCGACCGAGTCCACACCGGCCACATCGGCGTCGGCGGCCAGGGCAGCGGACTTCTGCGGGGCTTCATGGGCCTCCCGATGGTCATGAGCGTTGCCACCGCCGACCCCGTGAAGAGCCGCCGCGAGGCGGCGGCCCGCCGTGTCGAGAAGTTCTACGCCGGGCGCGCCGGCCGCGGCTCTTTCAAGGGCTGCAAGGCATACAACGACTTCCGCGAACTCCTGGCTCGCGAGGACATAGACGCCGTTGTGATCGCCACTCCCGACCACTGGCACGTGCCGATTGGCATCGCGGCCGTCCAGGCGGGCAAGGACGTCTATATCGAGAAGCCGCTGGGGGTCAGCGTCGCCCAGGACAAGGCGATGCGCGAGGCGGTCCACCGCTACGGCCGCATCTTCCAGTACGGCACCCAGCAACGCTCGTTCAACACCCATTGCGCCTTCGCCTGCGAACTCGTGCGAAACGGCTACCTCGGGGACCTGAAGGCGGTGCACGTCGTGGCGCCCAACGGCGCCACCGGCGGGAACCCCACGCCGCAGCCCGTGCCCCCTGGCCTGGACTACGAGATGTGGCTCGGCCCCGCGCCGTGGAAGCCCTACTGCCACGACCGCGTGTTCAACGTCGGGCGTTGGATGTGCTACGACTATGCCCTGGGGTTCATCGCCGGCTGGGGCGCTCATCCCCTCGACATCGCCCACTGGGGCTACCCCCACATCCCCGTCGAATACGAAGGCACCGGCTTCATCCCCACCGAGGGCCTCTACGACACGGTGGTCAACTGGGACGTCCGCGGTCATTATGCCAGCGGGGTGGAATTCACTCTGAAGCCCGGGCGGGACAGGACCACCTTCGTCGGCACCGAGGGCTGGGTGGCCGCATCGCGCGGAGGCATTGCCGCCGGGCCGAGGTCTCTCTTATCGGTCAAGATCAAGCCCGACGAAATCCACCTCCTCCAGGACAACCACCACTACCGCAACTTCGCCAACGCGTGCATCAGCCGCAAGACCCCCGCGAGCGACATCGACTCGGCGGTCCAGAGCGACTTCATGAGCCATCTGGGCGACATCTGCATCCGCGAGGGGCGCAGGATTCGTTGGGACCCAGAGGCCGAGACCATCGTCGGCGACCCCGAGGCAGCCCGGCGCCTGGTGCGCACCATGCGTGAACCCTGGCACCTCTAGGACAAGAGCCCAGCGCCCGCAGACAGAACATACCCCGCCCACAGCGGCTCGAGAGACTGGCGACGGGTGCAGCGCGCCTTGTCTTAGGGGTTGCACCGCTGGTCGCCGGGTCTTATAATTGGGTCAAGGAGATATCGGGGTGATGGAGGCATGAGGAAGAAGGCAAGCGACGAGCCAGGCGAAATCGCCCTGGCCGAGGGGGACGTTCTGAGAATCTCCGACTCGGTCCTTGCCGACATCGCGTTCACCGAGGCGATGTCGGTCCCGGGAGTTCATCCGGCCAAGGAGAGCGGCCTGCACGGGGTGTTGCGCAAGCCTTCGGGCGGCCTCGCGGTCAGGAGAGGCGAGGGCGAGGTGGCATTCGACATCACGGTCGGAGTGCGCCACGGGGCGCGAATCCCACACGTCGCCCGCGAGGTCCGCCGAAACGTCATCTACGCCGTCCAACTGAAGACCGGCTACACCGTCCGCGAGGTCAACATCCTCGTTGACCATCTTGTCGTGGCGGAGGGGGAAGTGCCGGAGGAGGAGACGAACAGTTCGGAGGCGGCCCCGCAGGAAGAATTGCCCGGGAGGCTCGAGATCGCCCCGACGGTCTTCTCTGACCTCGTGCGGCGGGAGTTGTCCGCGACCCCCGAGGTGGCGGGCCTGGCGAAGCGACCGGGCGGCCTGTTCCGCCGGGGCGGGGCCGGCGAGGACGTGGCCGTCGAGTGTGGGGAGGGAGAACTGGCTATTGCAGCCGCCTTGACCGTGCGCTATGATGTTTGCATACCAGACCTCGTGGACGGCCTGCGCCGGCGGGTCCGAGCCGCCATCGAGGAGATGACGGGCTACCGCGTGCGGGCGTTCCACGTGACGATAGAGAACATTCTGCCGCCGGAGCCTCCCCAGCCCGAGGCGGCAGAAACCGAGCGCGAACCCGTCCCCCAACCTCCACCGTTCCCCGAACAGGAGTAGTCCGCTTCCAGGCGCATGCTCACCCTGGGCATCGAAACCTCCAGCCGCCTGGGGAGCGTCGCGCTGTGGGAAGACGAGCGGCTGCTCGCAGAGCGAGTCCTCTCCCAGGCGCTCGACCACGGCGCGTTGCTCTTCGTCGAGTTGCGACGGCTCCATGAAGAACTCCGACTGGAGCCGCACCAGGCGGACCTCATCGCGGTCAGCCTCGGGCCGGGCTCGTTCACGGGCCTGCGGATCGGGCTGACGACCGCTCGGACAGCCGCCTACGTCCTGGGCAAGCCCCTCCTGGGAGTGGGGAGCCTGGACGTCTTGGCCGAGAACGCGCCCCCGGAAGCCCAAGCGGTCGTGGCCGCTCTCGATGCCAAGCGAGGCGAGGTCTACGCCTGCGTGTTTCGCCGCGAGGGCGGGCGTCTCCGCCGAGCCTCGCCTTACCAGGTCGTCAAGCCCGAGGCGCTGGACCTCCCGACCCCTTGCCACGTCCTCGGCGACGCTCTGGCGAGGTACCGAGAGGCATTTGAGCGGCCGGGCGCGACGTTGCTGGGCGAGGAGGCCTGGCGCCCGAGGGGCAGCGTGGTGGCGCGACTGGCGGCGGAGCGCTTCGCCGCCGGCGAGCGCCAGGAGCTCCACTCCATCGAGCCAATCTACCTGCGGAGGCCGGAGGCCGAAGAGGTTTGGGAACGCAAGCACGGGAAATCATAAGGGCGCTCCCCGAGGCCAGGGTTCACGCCCGCGAGGCGGCGTGTCGCTCTTGGGCCACGGTGGACCTGTCGGTTCTGGCCGCGAACGTGCGGTTGGTTCGCTCGCTGGTCGGGCCGCGCTGCGGGGTGGGGGCGGTGGTGAAGGCGAACGCCTACGGCCACGGGGCCGTGCCGGTCGCGCGGGCAGCCGTGGGCGCAGGCGCTTCGGCCCTCGTCGTGGCAAATGCCCACGAGGGGGTCGAACTCCGCCAGGCGGGCATCCGCTGTCCCATCATTGTGATCGGCGCGTCCTTCGCCCAGGACGCCGAGGCCGTCGTCGCGCACGACCTGGGCGCAGTGGTCTCTCCCCCAGAGTTTCTCGAGGCCCTGGCGGCGGCCGCGGCTCGTTATCAGAGGCCGGCGCGCGCACATCTCATGCTCGACCTGGGGATGCGACGGGCGGGTCTCGGGTGGGACGATGCGGTCGAGGTAGCGCGGAGGCTCGCCGAAACGCCGTGGGTGGACCTCGAAGGGGTTGCATCCCACTTCCCCACGGCCGACGAGATAGGCTCTCGATATAGCGAGGAGGTTGTTGCGCGGTTCGCCGGGTTCTGCGCCGTGGTTCGAGGGCTTGGCCTGAAGCCCCGGTATGTCCACCTGGCAAACAGCGCGGGCCTGCTGAGATTCCGCGCGGCACACTTCAACCTCGTCCGCGCGGGGATAATGCTCTACGGAATGGCCCCCTCGGTCGAACTGGCCGGGGCCGCGCCCTGGCGGCCGGTCCTCGAGTGGCGGACGCGCGTGGTCTGCCTGAGAGAGGTGGCGGCGGGGACACCGGTGGGCTACGGCCACACCTGGCGAGCCGAGCGCGCGAGTCGTCTTGCCACCCTGCCGGTGGGCTACTACGATGGGTATCTGCGAGCCTACTCGAACAACGCCGAGGTGCTCATTCAAGGCCAAAGGGCGCCGGTGGTCGGGCGGGTCTCGATGGACTACACGGTGGTTGACGTGACAGATGTCCCAGGGGTCGAGGTCGGCGACGTTGCCACGCTCCTCGGGCGCGACGGCGGCGAGGCCATCACGGCCGAGGAACTGGCCCGGCGACGCGGCACCATCCCGTACGAGGTGACCTGTGCCATAGGCCCGCGGGTGCGGAGGGTGTATGTGGAGACGGAGGGGGTTGCGTGAATGGCCGGGCGCGAAGGCCCCCGGACGAGGTTCGGTGGAGACGAGCGGTTCTTGTTGCCGTGGGGGTCGCGCTGGCGCTGCGGGTCGGGGCAGTAGGCGCGTTCAATAGCGGCATATTCCTCAGGCTGCGCGGGCGGCCGACCAGCGAGTGGGCGAACAGGCCCTTCTTCCCCGATTCGGTCGAGTTCCTGCGGATGGCCTGGAACATCCGCACGGGGAGGGGCTTCATGGTCAGCGAGACCAGTCGCATCGGGCGCATGCCGGGCTATCCGGTGTTTCTGGCGCTGGTGGGCATGGTCTTTGGCGAGCGCTTTCTCGCCTATCGGCTGGCCGATTCGCTCCTGGGCGCCGGACTGGCCGGGCTGTTAGCGTGGTTGGGACGAGCGGTCTTCTCCCGACGCGAGGGCCTCGTGGCGGCTGCGATCGGTGGGGTTTACCCGGCGTTCGTGGTCTATGTGGTGTTCACCCTTTCGGAGACGCTTTTCATGGTCCTGCTGGTGGCGGGTTCGGCCTGTCTTGCGATGGCATGCAGCCGTCGGGGGCTGGGGTGGCCCGTGCTGGCCGGCCTTTTTTTCGGCCTCGCCGCGCTCGTCAGGGCCTCACACCTGCTGTGTGTTCCTCTGATGGCCGTGTTATGGGTCGTGTTGCGTCGCTTCGAGAAGGCCACGATTGGCAAGGCGGCGGTGATGCTCGGGGTGTTCGTTGCCTGCCTGGTGCCATGGACGGCCCGGAATTGGTGGGCGAGCGGAGGCCACCTCGTGGTCACGACCCTGCGCACCGGGCCGTCGCTCTACGAGGGGCTGAACCCAAAGGCGACCGGCGGACCGATGATGGACGCGATCAACTGGGAGACGGGAAAAGAGGGGATGACGGAGTGGGAGAAGAACCGCTACTGGCGCCAACGAGCCCTGGAGTTCGCCCGCGATAACCCGCGGCGGGTGGTGGAATTGGCGCTCGTGAAATTGCGGCGCTTCTGGAACGTGGTGCCGAATCAGGCCGAACTGCGCCGGCCTCTCGTTGTCGTCGGTCTGGGCGGGGCCTACATCGTGGTCATCTTGCTAGCGCTCGTGGGACTGGCGAGCGCGTGGCGCCGCTGGGATGTTGGCTTGATCCTGGTCGTTCCCGTCGTGTATCATTCGCTCTTGCACATGGTCTTCGTCGGCTCCATTCGGTATCGGCTGGCAGTGATGCCGCTAGTGGTCGTGTTGTCGGCCCACGGGGCCGTTGGCCTGTGGCAAGCGGCGAGAAGACCCGCCGGCGAACGCCGAGCCGAAGGGCAGGTCTGACAGTTCCACATGAGTCCGATTCACCTGGGTTATCGCCGAGGGCGACGCTGGCTGGTTGGGCTAGGGCTGGTCGGCTGCGTTGTCTTCCACTTGCTGGTCATAGTGCGGGTGTTGCTTTCTCCTGAGCAGGTTGCTGCCAGGATCGAGCAATCGCTCCGGCGTCAGTTCCCCGGGCGCGTGACCCTCGGGGCGGCTGACTACGTCTTCCCCTCTCGCGTCAGGCTGGGGGGCATTGCGCTCTCCCGTCCCGAGGAACGCGGTAGCGGGGTGTTCCTGAGCATCCGCGACGTGGTGGTGGACCTTGACCTCGTGGCGCTCTTGCGGGGCGAGGTGAGCGTGGCGGAGGTCGTGCTCGAGGAGCCGACGCTCTTCATCCGCAGGAGCGACCTCGCGCGCGTCGAGCGCCCTCGCCCGGCAATGAAAAAGGCCCCCATCGAGCGGGTGGTCGTCCGCGGCGGCACGATCAGGATAGACGAGGGGGTCTTCTTCGAGGGCAGTCCGAAGGGCGAATTGCGCAACGTGAGCCTGGAGCTGACCCAGGAACGCCGACTGATCAACGGTTTCGGCTTCGTCGGCGACGCCGACTCCGACCTTTGGGGACGTTGCGAATTGGAGGGGACGCTCGACCTGGGCGGCCGCCGCCTCGAGGCCGTGGCACGGGCACGCGACATCGCCATTGACAACCGCCTGCGCTCGATGCTCCCAGAATCCTATGTCAAAGTCCTGGACCTGTATAACGTCGAGGGGGCGATAGACCTGGCTGCCGAGACCTCAGTCCAGTGGGGCGAGCAACGCAAGTTGACCCTGCGGGCCACCGCCGACCTGCGCG
>CAYYCI010000241.1:5016-6641 GCA_964470215.1 uncultured Planctomycetota bacterium | reverse complement strand
AGGATACGGATCAGGGGTGACAAAGTCGCTGTGGCGTCAGGGGGTGAGAGAATCGGTGTGGCGTGAGAAGTGGCAAGAATTTGTGTTGACAGCCGCAGAGCACCTTGCCATAATGTTATCACGTTGCGCCAGGCGGGGAAGGTCTGCGGCGATTGGGCCACATGGGGCTGATGACCACGGGCAGCGGGGCGCCCGCTAGCCACAGAGAGGGAGATATAGATGAAGGGCCACAAGAGGCTATCCAGCCGGGCGAGAGACGCCGCAAGCAGAAGACTGCGACTGGAGTCTCTCGAGCCGCGTATCCTCCTGACCACCGTAGAGGTGGATCCCCTGATAGGTTCCTCGTGGTTCGTTTACCGGAGCGGGGACGACGGGGGGGGCCAATACAACGGGGACCTGATCTACGTCGAGGTGCGGAACGCGGTGACCGGCGTGGGGAAGGTCGAGTTCCTGGGGGTGCAGCCGCCGACGGTTGACGAGGTGCGCCGGGTTGACGATCGGGGCACGCCGACGTATCAGCCGGAGGTGGTGAACATCCCCGGGGTGCTGAACGGCGAGGAGGTCTTCGGTGGGCTGGCGGGGAACACGTGCGGGGATGAGGTGGGGCCGCTGGCGCCGACCTATCGGGATAACGAGATCTCGTCGCTGGCAGTTGACCCCTACGGGAACTTCTATGCGGTGGTCAACGGCCTGGTGATACCAAACGCCCCCTGGCCGGACTACACTGCTTCGGCGTTGCTTTCGATCGATATCCGTGCCGTGACCGACTGGCGCACCCTGGGCGGGTTCGTGCCTAACACGCAGATTGGGCTGCTGCACAGCGACCAGGAAGCGCAGTTCGTGTTCGACAACGTCGCGGCCCTGGATTTCGACAGCAGCGGGGTGCTCTATGGCGTCGGAACGATTGTGGATAAACTGCCCCCCGGCCCTGACCCTGCGGACCCGACACAGCAGTTGCCGAACCTGCCCGACGCGCCCGGCGGCTACTTTCTGATTACCATAGACACTACAACCGGCATGGCGCACAGCGTGACGGGGGTCGGCGAGGACGATGCGATCTCGGATGACCAGATCACTTCTCTGGCATTCGACCCCGACGACAACCTCTTCGTCGTAGTCAACGATGAACTTGGCAGAATCTCGCTCGCAGGTGGGGCCTTCGTATACGGCACCTATTCGGTCGTGGACGTTGCAACGGGGTCTGCTATCTCAGGGATCACGGGCATCGAGTTCGACGACGAGGGCACTTTGTACCTCACCGCCAACGAGCAACTCTACCAGGTCCACCCCACCCCTATCTGGCATCAAGACAAGAACGATTTTGTCTACGAGGCGTCGTTGACCGGTTTCACGGACAAGACCGACCTGAATTCTCTGGCCTACGACCCCAGGCAGGTGGATTACCTCTGGGCTCTGGCCTCGCCGGATAACGACGACAAGCGCCTGGTGCGCATCCTCAAGAAGCCCCCACGGCCGATGGACCCGTATATGATCTACGTGGCGGAGGCCGACCAGTACACCGAGGTCTTCCTCGCGGTGGCTGCTCAGGGCGATCGTATCTTAACGAACGACCACGGGAATTTCGCGAACCTCCTGCTGTGGAATACCCAGGAGACGCCCTATAT
>CAYYCI010000241.1:0-4916 GCA_964470215.1 uncultured Planctomycetota bacterium | reverse complement strand
GTGCCGGTGCTTTACGAGTACTTCCTCCTGGATCCGTTGGGCGCAGCGGATGCATACTTCCCGCCTGCTCCGGAAAGCGGGCTGCCACCGAACAAGTTCAAGCCTGTGGAGGCCGAATTCCCGCTTCTGACCGTCGTTGACCCCGAGACGGGGCAACTGGGGCCGGCGCACATTCCACCAATAGGTTCCTTCCCAGGCGGCTTTGCGTATGCAGGCGTGACGGAGCCCGAGCCGGTGGACATGAGCCCGTGGGTCGGCGTCGTCGGGCAGTTCCCGTGGACGGGCATGGAGCGCATCAAGGCCGTGGCAGCCAACGACCTCGGCGAGTTCTACGGCTTCGACGACCTCACAGGGCAGCTTGTCGCTATCGACCCGACGAACGGCTCAGGAACGCCCATCGGTGCCCTGGACGCCCCGTATATCGAAATCCAGGCCCTGGACTTCTACGACACCGACGGCGACAACACCGAGGAACTGTGGGGCGCTGGCGTGGACGAGGACGGGGCACTGCGACTGATCGAGATTGATACGACCGCTGGCCCCGGCGGCCTGGTCCACGTGACCCCCGGGCCGCAGCTCTACTACTTACTGGACCCGGACACTGGCACGCCGATCACGCCTTTCCGCATGACCTCGATCGCCTTCGACCAGACAGGGCAACTCTATGGCGTGGACCCTGACGACCGCGACTTTCTGACCTTCGAGACGGGCGACCTGGCGCTGGTGCGGATCGATCATGCGACGGGGCAAGTCACCGCGGTGGGCTTCCAGGGGATCACCGACGAGGAGACCGGCCACAACATCACCGAGATCAACGGAATAGACTTCCTCCCCGGCAACGCCCTGTGTGGGATTGGCGACGGTGTCCTCTACGTGATTGACACAACGGATGCCGGGGCGCGGCCGCTGTTGCGGACCTGGATCGGCAACGAGTCGGCCCTCGCCTACGACCCGACAAGGCCGGACTACCTCTGGACGATCCAAAGCGGCTCTGGCAATGACCGCCTTGTGGCGATAGACCTCAGTTACCTGGCCGAGCGGGCACCTCAGACTACCGGCTTCGATGGATTCGCTGCGCTCGCGGCCAGCGGCCCCTTCGTCCAGGCCGTTGGGTCCCCTCCCGGCTGGTTAGCCTACGACATGGTGGAATCCCTCGCCTCGGACAGCGCGGGGAACCTCTATGCGGCCGACAACTCCCTGGGCTACCCGAGGCTCATCAGCGTGAACCCAACGACCGGGCAGGGCACGCTCGTCGGCAACGTGGGGTTCACCTATAGCGCGGTCACGGCCCTCGATTTCGACAGCGCCGACACCCTCTGGGGCATCGCACCGGGGCCATTCGGCTCGTCAGTCGAGTTGATCCAGGTAAACACCGTCACCGGCGCAGGAACCACCATTGCCACCTTGGACGTCACGGTGACCGACATCCCCGCCATCGCCTTCGACTCCACCGACACCCTCTACGGGGTCAATGCTGCCGACTGGAGCATTGGGATAATCGATCCCCTCACCGGGGATTTCAACGTCGTTGCAACCCTCTTGAACGCCGACACCGACCTTCCGGTCACGGACGTGACCGCCATCGAGTTTGCCCCAGGCGACGTCCTCTATGCGGTTGCTGCCGGGAGCGTCTTCCGCGTGGACCTCCAGACGGGTTCGTGCGATCCCCTCTTCTACAGCGGCATTTCCACCCTCTCGGCTCTGGCCTACGACCCCACCAGGCCCAGTTACCTCTGGTCGGTGGACAGTTCGCTGGGAGCCGACCGCCTCATCTCGATTGCCACCCCCGCGCTCTACGCGGCAGACAATGCCACGGGAGAGCTCGTGCGCATTGACCCCTTGAGTGGTGAAGGCATTGCCATCGGCCCACTGGAAGACGCCGGTTCGAGCGCCTATACCGACATCAAGGCGATGGATTTCGACCACCACGGGCGGCTCATGGCGATCGCCGACGACCCCAGCGGCGACCCCACGCTGGTCGAGATCGACCCGCTCACCGGCACAGTGACGCCGTGGGTGACGCTCGATTTCACCCTGGCCCCCGGCTTGAGCGAGATCACCGCCATGGCCTTCAGCGCCGACGGCGTCCTCTACGGAGTGGGCGACGGTGACCACCTCGTGGTCATCAACACCGTCAACGGCGTGGTGATCGATGAGGCCGACCTCTTTGACTTCGCCAACTTCCACGACATCACGAACATGACCGGTCTGGAGTCCGGCGTCAGAAACACCCTCTACGGCATCGAGGATGGCATCCTCTACCAGATAGACCCTGTGAGCGGCGACTGCGCGCAGTTCTGGCGCACCCCCTTGGTCGGCCTCGACGGCCTGGCCTTCGACAACAACTGGCCCGACTCTCTCTGGTCGCTGGACACAGGAGAATCACCCGACCGCCTGGTCCGCCTCCAGACCACCTACAACGCCAATAAGGGCGACTTCGGTCACCTCTTCGTCGCTGGCACACTGGCAGGCCGCACCGTCATTCCCCATTCCATCGAGGTCATCCAGACGGGCTTCTTCTACGGAAACATAGACGTCAGGGCCGACATTCACACCGTCCACATCCGCACCGATGCCGGCGGAGTCGGCGGGGCGAGCCCCGAAAACTCGATGATCGAAGCCCAGGGCACCATCACCGACATCTATGTCCGCGGCAACATGCACTCGACCGTCGCTGCCGGCGGCCTGCCCGGCTTGCCCGACCCTTCGACCGACCCCGTGGACTGGAACAACCACCAGCTCGAGCCTCTGATCGAACACGAAGGCCGCCTCCTCGAAACGATTACGGGCTCTTTCCCAATACCGGCTCGCCAATGGAGTCTGTTCCCCTGGCCATATGGCACAACGTTCTACTCCTCTTACATCGAGGATAGCGACCCCGACACACTGGATGAAATAGGCGTCTATCACCCTCGCGTGGTGGATCCGCAGGGCAACGTCATCTTCGAGACTGTCCGCAACGAAACCATGCCCGAGGCCCAGTTCCTGGCCTCCGAGACTGGCGACATCATCCTCTGGGGCTTCTTCGACCCGCTTTTCGACGACTCCACCGACTACTACTGCCTCTCCCTCGAGGCAGGCCAAACGATCAGAGTCCACGCCTACGGTGGCATCGAACACGTGACGGACCCGCGCGAGGGTCTGCCCCTCCCGGGCGAGGTGAGGGTGCTTGGCCCCGACGGCGAATTCCTCGCCACCTTCGGCTACGAGACGGTCGAGGACAGGGGTATTAGCTCTCCCGGGACCACCATCGAGACCCTCACCTTCACCGCGCCGGAGGCCGGCCTCTACTATCTCCAAGTCACCCTGAGCGTCACCTCGCCCTACAGCCTCTTCATCACCGGCGCGGCCCCGACGACACTCGGCGGCATGCGCGTCAACGGCGACTACTCCCCGGCCTTCACCGCGCTCGGGCCCGAGCGACAAGACCTGTTTATCTACGCAGGGAATCTGGGCGCTGTGAGGGTGGATGGCAGCGCCTTGGGCGTCTACGCCGACGTCGAGCAGGGGGCCATGCTCGCGTTCCAGGCCCAACGCCTCGGCCACAGCCCCACCACCGCAGACCCCATCGTGATCGACCCGGTTTCACTGGTCACCTCGGGCAACATCGGCCGCGTGTCCTCGGACGAGTACTTCATGGCCTACCTGGTCGAGGCAGGCGCGGACACGGCACACATCAGGAACAACAACGCGGTTATCCAGAACATCGTCGCCGCGCAGGACTTCGCGCAACTCGGCCTGGCCATCTCGAGCGAAATCGTCTCCTCCGGCAGCATAGGCCGCGTCTACGTTGGAGGCACCGTCTCCGGAACCACCACCTTTCAGGCCAATAGCGACGGGGCCGGCGCGCCGGCGCGGATCGACATGATCGAGGTTGGCGGCGACTGGGGCGGCGTGGACACTGGCCGGCCCACGCTCCTCCACGGCGTGGACGGCAACGTCCGCTACGTCCACGTCGGCGGCACCATCTACGAGGACTACGGCGGCTGGTTCGGACCGCTCAACCCCACCGTCCTCGACGGCACTCCCTGGACGTTCAACGACGACGGCGGCGGCGTGCTCTACATCAACCCACGGGTCGAGATGGTGGATACCGGCGAGGTCCACCCGCTGACCGGCCTGCCCATTTACCAGGAGGAAAGGACGGAGGTCCGACTCTGGATAATCGAGGTCGACGACGCGGTCGGCGGGGTTCTGGCAAGGCTCCAAACCGATGGCGACATGGACTTGACGGCCACCAGGCGCGCTGGCGCCGCCCGCCTCGAGGTGGGTGACTTCGCGCTCGACGGAACCGATGCGACCGACGAGGTCATCATCGGCGGCGGTTCCGCGGTGGCCGTGGACATCTACTATCTCCACGGCGGCCCGCTCGATACCTTCGCCAACGCCACCGCCGGCGACATCGTCTCCGGCAACATCGCCGGCATCCGAGCAATCAGCACCGGCGGTGGAATCGGCCACACCGACACATCCACGGGCACAATCGTCCCCGGCCTGGAGGCCCGCCCTGGGGGAGCCGACCCCGTGGCCTTCGGTTGGTACAAGGGGCGAATGAACGGCCTTGTGCTCGCCGGCAACACCGCCACCGACGATCAAGGAAACACCCGCCCGATCATCGAATCCATCCGTGCCGGCGGCCCCATCCGAGACCTCTACCTCAGCGGCGGCAGCCTCCTGGTCGAGAGCGTCGTGGCCAACAGCGACCACGTGACCCCGGCGGACGGCTGGGATGGGATCGAGGGCATAGTCTATGTCGGCGGCGCTGGTTCGCGGCTCGAGTATATCAACGTCGGCGATGGCCTCGCCGACGACGGCTCGGCCGAAATTGCCGAGGCTGCCATATTCGCAGAGTACGAGATCGGCACCGTCGCCATCTCCCGCCGCTACGAGTTCATCAACGGCCGGTATCGTGGCCT
>CAYYCI010000240.1:0-6658 GCA_964470215.1 uncultured Planctomycetota bacterium | reverse complement strand
GGCTGCGCTCGGGCCGAGCCTCGCCACTGTCGCCCTCTCGACCTACCTGGTCCTCGGCACGGTCGGATTTCCCCTCTTCACGGGCATTTGGCTCGGGCCGACCACGGGCTATCTCCTCGGGTTCGTCGTGGCGGCGTGGCTCGTGGGCGCGGTGGTCCGAAGGGTCGAGAGGCCCTCGCTGGCGAGGATCGCCGGCGCGATGGCGTTGGGGAACGCGGTCATCTATGCGCTGGGCGCGCTGTGGCTCGTGGCCCTCGCGGGCCTCAGCCCGCGAGGGGCGCTGGTCGCCGGAGTGTTGCCTTTCCTCCCCGGCGACGCGCTCAAGTTGATGGCCGCCGCCGCCTTCTGCCGGTCCTACCGCGACCGGCTCCGCCAACTCTTCCCCTGAGAACTCCCGGCAAGGCTAACATCAGCCCTCAGAAGCGCCAGTCGGCCGAGACGATGAAGTTGCGGCCCGGCTCGTTGAGGCCGGAGCCGTGGATGCGGTAGGCGGTGTCGAGGATGTTCTCCACCGCTGCCGAGACGGTGAGGTTCTCGTTGACCTTGACGCCGCCACGGATGTCGAAGACGGCGTAGCCGGGGGTGCCGCCGGGCGGTATGCGTTGGGTGTCGGTCTTGTCGCGAGGGGAGAGGCGGTCCTGTTTGTCCGCCATCCTGGCCACGGCCTCGAACCACAGGCGCCCGGAGGGGTGGCGCCACCGCGCGCCGATGAGCGCCGTGAGCGGCGGGATGCGCGACATCGGTTCGCGCTCCTCGACCTGGGCCGAAGTCGGGAACGTGTCCACCTCCCCTCGCTGCCACGCCAGGCCACCGAAGAGCGACCACTGGCGGTCGAGGCGGAACTCCCCCTGGAGCTCGACGCCGTGGACGTAGCCGTCGCCGACGTTGGCCTTCCGGACCTCCGCGTCGCCCTCGACGATTCGCCCCGTGGGGAAGCGGACGATCATGTCCCGGATGCGGGTGCGGAAGTACGCAATCCGGGCGTTCCAGCGCTCGTAGTCGGCCTTCAGCCCGATCTCACACGAGATGAAGCGCTCGGGGTCCAGGCCGGGGCTAGGGGTTTCGATCTCGTTCGTGCGGGCGGTGTCGAGGCGGGTGAGGTCGGAAAGGTTGGGCGCGCGGAAGCCCTGTGAGGCCCCGCCGTAGATGTTCCAGTGCTCCCCCGCGTGGTAGAGGAGCCGCACGCTCGCCACCGCATTGTCCCAACTGTCCGAGAGCGAAATCTCCTCGCCGGTCACGGGGTCCTGGACCGAGTCGGCATCGGCCCTGGCGTAGGTGTAGCGAAGGCCAACGGTGGCCTCGAGGTTCTCGAGGATCGGGAACTCGTCCTGGATGAAAATGCCCAGGAGGTCGTAGGTCGCGTCGTCGGCCACCGGCCCCTGGATTCCGATGCTCTTGAGTGTGCCGTCGGCGTTGTACTTCCGCTTGAATGACCGGACGTTGTCGCGATAGAACTCGGCGCCGTAAGTCAGGAGGCCGAGCGGGGTGTCGGAGGAGAATTGCGCCCAGAGACCGAGCGTGCGCACGGTGAATCCCTGGCGGTCGCTCTGACCGTTGCTCTTGATGCGGAACCGCTCCTCGCCCTGGACCTGGTAGGAGAGGCTGACGCTGGCCGTCTCGAAGAAGAGGCCGAGGTTGCGGCCGTGGTATTGGACGTAGGCCAGGTCGCGGCTCTGGTCGAGGACGCGCTCCTTCTCGCTGCCGACCGTCGTCCCGTGCCAACTGACCCCGTAGATGGTCTTGTGGGTGCGCCAGGCGTCGTCCTGGCGATGGCGCTGGAAGCCCAGGACGAAGCGGTTGTCGGGGTCGAGGAAGTAGTCAATCCTCGCATCGCAACTGCTCTCGTCGTAGCCGGTCTTCGGCTGCCTCCCCACCCCCTGGCCTGCCTCGAGGTCCCCGAAGTCGCGGAGCGAGAAGCCGAAGAGGAAGCCGAGGGTGTGGTCTAGATTGCCGCTTATCTCCGCCCGGCCCGTCTTCGAGTTGTCGGCGGTCGCAAAACGGTAGTAGATGCGGCGGTCCCAGTGGAAACCCTCGGGGAAGGTCTCGCGCCCGCGAGTGATGACATTCACCGTCCCGCCGATTGCGTCGCTGCCGTAGAGCACCGAGCTCGGCCCCTTGACCACCTCGAGGCGCGAGACCAATAGTGGGTCCACCGTGGCCCAGTACTGATTCGGCCCGTCGCGGAAAACCGAGTTGTTGAGCCGAATGCCGTCAATGAGAAACAGCGTGCGAAAACCGGTGAAGCCGCGGATGAAAGGCGAGCCCTGGCCACGCCCCGTCTTCTGGACCATGATGGAGGGCTCCTCGGTGAGAATCTCGGGCACGGTGCGCGACATCTGCCGAGTCCGTATGTCCCATTCCCGGAAGAGCGTCGCCGAATAGGGGACGTCGAAGACCTCCATCTCGTGGCGGGTGGCGGTGACGATTATCTCCGGGATGCGCTCCTCTTTGGCGGGTTCGCCGCCGGCCGCCCCACACGCCACCAGTGCCACCAGAACCACCCCCCGAGCATTTCCCATTCCCACAGGTCTCCTCGTTTCACTCGGCCAGTTTGAATCCTGGGTGCTACGATCAAATTCCGTGCCAGGACGCCAACCCGCTGGGAGAGCAACGGCGTCCTGCCACAACCATCGAGCCAGCCGCGGCTTACGACCCCGAGGGCCACCACACCGCTCCCCGCCCCAGTGGACAGCGCCTGGCCCCTCGCTGAGCGCCGGGTATCCCATCAACCACGTCCTCTTCCCCAACGGCGGCGGCCGCGGTTGAGCACCGGAAGCCTTCGGGATACCATGCGAGTGGGACAGAATGGGGACTTGACGTGGCCGAAGTGTTTCTGCCGCCCGGGGTCCGATACGAGTGTGTGCAGTGTGGGGAGTGTTGCCGGGCACTGGAGGTCTGGCTCACGGACGCGGAGGCCGAGCGCGTGAGGGGGGCCCAGTGGCCGCCGGAGATCGGCCCGCCCGCCAACCTTACCCGAAAACTGCGCGGGAAGGGTCCTCATCGCTGGCGCCTGCGTCCGCTGCCCGACGGGGCCTGCCGATTCCTTACCACGGACAATCTCTGCGTGGTTCACCAGCGCCTGGGCTACGCGGCCAAGCCTTTTGCCGGGCGGCTCTTCCCTTTCTCGTTCGTCCTGACGCCCATCGGGACCTTCGTCGGAGTCAGGTTCGAGTGTCCGTCGGTGGTGCGGGGGGTCGGTCGGCCGCTCGATGAACTGCGGCCCCACATCCGAAGGCTCCTGGACGAATACGTCCGGACCTATTCCCCCGCCCGCGAGGGGCCGCGGGTGCGGTTCTTCGGGCGCTACGAACTCTCCTGGCGCGACATCCTCAGGCTCGAGGACCAATTGCTGGCCTTCCTCAACGACCGGAACCTGAGCGTCAGGGAGGGGCTGCTGGCAGGACTGCGACTGGTCCGCCGCTTCGCCTCCGAGGCCATTCGGGGTGGAGAGGGTCGCCGCATCGGCGTGGACCCCGGCGAGGCCCTCGCACATGCTCAAGCGGGCGAGCCGACCGCCACCGAGCGGGTTCTGGCGCGGCTCCTTGCTGCGAGTTACGCGGGAGCCACTCCCCACGCCTATCGCGAGTGGCCTTTCTTGCGGCGGGTGGGCTGGCGGCTGCGGGGCCCGGCCAGGCGCCTGGCCATCGCGGTCGGCCTAGGGGCGGTGAGTCTGCCGAGACTCGGGCGGCGCGTGTTGTTGAAAGAAATTCGCGAGGTGGCGGTTGGGAAGATGGAACCCGACAGCGAAGCGATGCTCCGGCGCTACTACGTGGCGAAGGTGGCCAGCCAGGGCTTTTTCGGGCTGGGGTGTTTCGGGCGCTCCTTCGCCGAGGGATTCGACGCGCTGGCGACCAGTTACTGGGTCGTCATGTGGCTCGCGCGCGCGAGCGCTCTGGCTCACGGCCGAATCAAGCCAAAGGCCGATGATCTCGAATACGCAATTCGAACCCTCGACCACTCGTATAACCACCTGCCGGAGTTCAGGGGGGCGCGCGAGCGGGTGCGGAGCGCCCTCTTCTGGAACTGGCGGACGAGCGAGAAATTGCTCTCGGAGGGCGACTGACGTCGCTCCCTCCTCTTATCGGGCGGACTCAGCGGCCTGGCGGAGGATTTCGGCCACGGGCAGTTCGCGGATCAGTTTCCTGACCTCGGGGTCCTCGAGGGCCTCGCGGACCTTACGATCGGCAAAGAACCGCGCCAGCCGCCCGCGACGCCATTCCTCCAACAGTTCCTCGTCCTCGATGATCGCCGCGACCTTCGGATGGGTGACCAGCGCCCGGAGTTTGCGGCTCGTCTGAACCGCTCGCAGGGCCTTCGGGTCGTCGGAGACCACCGCCAGGTCGCTAATGAGCGGCTGGAGCTCGAGCAAGGCCGCGGGGCTGGTCGTGCGAACGACCCAGGAGGTGAAGAGCGACCCCTCGAGTTGATCGTGGAGGCCGGGCAGTCGCCTCGCCCGGACGTCCTCTGGGATGGCGTCGAGCATCCCGACGACGAGCCAGGCGAGCGCGAGCGCCTCGAGCGCGCCGAAGAGCGCCCCGAGTTTGCGGTTCCAGGGCTTCGGCTTGCCCTCCTCGCCGCTGCCGAACTTCTTCGCCAGCCGCCGGAAGATGAAGCGCGAGAAATAGAAAAGCACAAGCCACGCCAGCACCACACAGATGCCATAGGTCAAGGCCGGGTTGTAGCCCCAGCGAGAGATCGCATAGGCGGCCGCCTCGCGGGCAACGAACCCGGAGGCGAAGCACGCGATCAGCAGCGCCGCAATCGAGGCCAGTTTCCGCAGCAGCCCCCTGCGATAACTCACAGCCACGAACACCAAAAGCGCCACCAAGACCGCAACATCTATCATCATCTCACAACGACCTCTGGACGGGGATACGCTTCCGGGGACGGGGTGGTTGATTATAGCCTCATGGCTGGGCGTGGTCAACGGTTTGACACTTCCGGGACCGGGGCTAGAATTGCCCCCCGAGGAGTGGCCGATGGAAGCGACGAGGGCCCTGGTGCTCGACCGGCGGGATAATGTGGCCACGGCGCTGGTGGGGCTCGGTCGAGGGGAGAGGGTGAGCCTCGGCGGGCAGGTGGTCGAACTGGGCGAGGATATTCCCAGAGGTCACAAGTTCGCTATTCGCCCTATCGCCCGCGGGGAGGAGGTCGTCAAGTATGGCCAACCGATAGGTAGGGCGACCGCCGATATCGCCCCCGGTCAACACGTCCACGTCCACAACGTGGCAAGTCAACGTGCCACGCCGAAGGAGCAATCGTGAAGGTCAGGGCTTTCCCCCGCCCGGATGGCTCGGTGGGGGTGCGGAACATCCTGGTCGTGTTGCCGACGGTCGCTTGTGCGGGCCACGTGGCCTCGCGGGTGGCCGAGGCGGTGCCCGATGCGGTGGCGGTGGTCCATCAGCACGGCTGCGCGCAGATAGGCGAGGATGCCGAGATGACGTTCCGCACCCTGGCGGGGGTCGGGCGCAATCCGAACGTGGGGGCGGTTCTGGTCGTCGGGCTGGGCTGCGAGCAGGTGGCCGCCGACGCTCTGGCCGAAGGCATCGCCCAGACGGGCAAACCCGTTGCGACGGTGGGCATCCAGGCCGAGGGAGGGACGAGCGCGGCCATCGCGCGCGGGCGCGAGTTGCTCGCAGGGCTGGCCTCACGCATGGGGACCGAGAGGCAAGAGTGCGATTTCGACCGCCTGGTGCTCGCCACCGAGTGTGGCGGTTCGGATAGCTTCTCTGGCCTGACGGCCAATCCGCTGGTAGGGCGGGTGACCGACCGGGCGGTGGCGGAGGGCGCGACGGTCATCGTCTCGGAGACGACCGAGTTCATCGGCGCCGAACATCTGCTGGCCCAGCGCGGGGCGACGCGCGAGGTGGGCGAGGCGGCGCGGCGGATGGTCCTGGAGTGTGAGGCGACCTGTCGCCGCTACGGCGCCGACCTGACAGGCTCGAACCCCTCACCGGGAAACATCGAGGGCGGGCTGACCACTATCGAGGAGAAGTCGCTGGGCTGCCTCTACAAGGGCGGGACGAGCCCCATCCAGGAGGTCCTGGCCTACGCCCAGCGGCCGAGTCGTCGGGGGCTGGTGCTGATGGACAGTCCGGGGAACGACGTGGAGTCGCTCGCCGGGATGGTTGCTGGTGGTGCGGTGTTGGTGCTATTCACGACAGGTCGGGGCACGCCGCTCGGCTGTCCCGTGGCGCCGGTGATCAAGATCGCCTCGAACACCCCGGTGGCCGAGCGGATGGCCGAGAACATGGATTTCAACGCAGGGCAGATCGCAGACGGAGTTTTGAGTTTCGGGGAGGCGTCGGAGCGGCTCTGGCGGCTGATGCTGGCCGTCATCGAGGGGCGGCCGACGCGGGCCGAGCGTCTCGGCCACCGGGAGTTTGGCATCAGGCGAATCGCCCCTACCTTGTGAGGGGGGTCGAACGCTTGGCAGGGCTTGTGTGCGCCCCTGTGCGCCAATGGCCTGGCTTCCGGGTGTGATCCTCGATTGCAGGTTCAATCCTCCTCCTGACTGTCTTGGAGGGTGCCCGGGGTGGGAGGCCCGAGGCTATGACGGAAGCCAGAGGCCGGCGCTCAAAAAGGCTGCGGCGGGCTGGGCTTTGGCACGCTTTTTGCACCGCAATGAGTTGCCAGGCGAGACGGAAAAGAATGTTTC
>CAYYCI010000239.1:0-6658 GCA_964470215.1 uncultured Planctomycetota bacterium | reverse complement strand
TTGGCACGCTTTTGTGCACCGTGGGTTCCTAATGCAGGCGAGGAGGAAAAGAATGTGCATTGGCTGGCCGCCAGGTCCGGCTCGTCGCCCCGAAATCCCACACACCGAACGCCATGTCCAGGTGAGCATGCGTTGCAAAGAAGGGCGTGTTCTGCTAAGTTTATGCCCCATGACTTGCGAGGAATAAGCCCATTGGCAACGACGGCTGAGGAGGCGCGATGACGGGGCGGAGAGCGGTGGTCACCGGGATGGGGGTGATAGCGCCCAATGGCACAGGGCTGCCGGAGTTCTGGCGGGCGACCGTCGAGGGGCGCTCGGGTATCAAGCGGGTGACCAGGTTCGACACCTCGATCTTCCAGACCAAGATCGCCGGTTCGGTCGAGGATTTCGATCCCACATCCTACATGGAGCCTCGTCTGGCGCGGCGGCTCGATCGCTTCGCGCAACTGGGCCTGGCCGCGGCGAAAATGGCCGTGGCCGACAGCGGCGTGGACCTCCAGGCCGAGAACCGCGAGCGAATCGGCTCGATCATCGGCTCGGGCCTCGGCGGAGTGCTCTTCCACGAGGAACAAATGATCGTGGCCTACGAGCGCGGAGCGAACCGGCTCAATCCCTTCTGTGTGCCCCGAATCACCCCCAACGCGGTCTCGTCCCACATCGGCATCGAACTGGGCCTGATGGGGCCGAACATGGTGATCTCGACGGCCTGCGCCTCGGGCACCCACGCCGTCGGCGAGAGCCTTCGGAAAATCCGCAGCGGCGAGGCCGACATCATCGTCGCGGGCGGGGTGGAGGCCCCGCTCACACCGTTCACCTTCGGGGCTTATTGCGCGATGCGGGTCCTCTCGAGGCGCAACGACGAGCCGCAGCGAGCCAGCCGCCCATTCGATCGCGACCGCGACGGCTTCGTGCTCTCGGAGGGCGCAGCGGCGCTCGTGGTCGAGGACCTCGACCACGCCCGCAAGCGGGGCGCGCGCATCTACGCCGAACTCGCCGGCTACGGCCTCTCGTGCGGCGCCCACAACATCGTGATCCCCGAGCCGACGGGCTCGGACGCAGCGCGGACCATGCGCCTGGCGCTGGCCGACGCCGCCCTGGCCGCCGAACAGATTGATTACATCAACGCCCACGGCACCTCCACCCCGCAGAACGACGTGGCCGAGACCCATGGGATCAAGACCGCGCTCGGCGACCGCGCATATCGGGTGGCCGTCTCCTCGACGAAGTCCATGATCGGCCACTCGATCGGGGCGACGGGTGCGATCGAGGCGGTCGTGTGTGCGATGGCCATTCACGATCAGGTCGCGCCCCCGACCATAAACCTCGATAACCCCGACCCCGAATGCGACCTCGACTACGTCCCAGGCCACTGCCGCGAGATGCCGATCCGGGCAGCCCTCTCGAACTCCTTCGGGTTCGGCAACGCAAACGCCTGCCTGGTCTTCACTCGCTTCGAGGGCTGACGCCCCGGCCCGACCGCAATGGATGACCAGCCGCACCAGAGCGAACCACAGGACTGGAGACGCCACAGGCTCGAGTTACGCAGCGAGCCGAAGAGCCGAAGGCTCGACACCTACCTCAGCCAGCGTTTCGGGGCATTCTCTCGTTCGTTCTTCAAGAGGCTCATAGGCGAGGGGCGCGTGTTGGTCAATGGCCGGGTCGCCGCCCCTAGTCGTCGCCTACGCAAGGGCGACGTCCTCGAGCTCGACCTCCCTGTGCGGCCCGAGCGCATCATCAAACCCCGCCCGATGGACCTCGATATCATCCACGAGGACGACCACATCCTCGTCATCAACAAGCCCCCGAAGATAATGTGTCACCCGGGGAAAAAGTACCGCGACGACACCCTGGCCAGCGCCATCATCCACCACGTCCACGGCGGCGCCGAGGGGAAGTTCAACCCGGGCATCGTTCATCGCCTCGACTACGAGACCACCGGGGTGATGGTCGTGGCCAAGAACCGGGACGCCCACGTCGCCCTCTCCCGCCAATTCGAGAAACGGAAGGTCCAGAAGGAGTATCTGGCGCTGGTGATAGGGCGCGTCAGGCGGCGGGTGGGCCAGATCGCCCTGCCGATCGGCTACAACCCACATCGCCGGGGCCTGATGTCCACCGCGCCCGACGCCCGCCTCCCGCGGGCCGCCCTTTCGGTCTATCGGGTCCTCGAGCGCTTTCCCGCCCACACACTGGTCAGCGTGGAACCTCGTAGCGGGCGTCGCCACCAGATACGGGTCCATTTCGCAGCATTGGGGCATTCCGTGGTGGGGGAGCCATACTACCGCGCGGGCCTCGGGCCCGACCCTCTCGAGGCGTTGATGCCGCGGCTGGCTCTTCACGCCTGGCGACTGGTCATCCGCCATCCCGCCACGAGGCGCGAGGTGGAGTTCGTGGCGGAATTGCCCGCCGACTTCAAGGCCGCGCTCGACCACCTGCGCTCGACCGAGCAGTCCTGACATCCGATCTGGGCGCATGATTCTTGGTGTCGAGAATTTGGACAGGTGTTTGATTCCTGACATGACCGGCTGTAGACTTATTGGGCGGCCCTCTGGGAGAGTGGACCGCCCCACCGGCCTGCCACACGCCCCGCGACGCAAAGATTAGCGGAAGGCTGAGCCATGGGCACAGTGCTCCTGGTAGGCGAGCCGGGCGCGCCGGTCGAGTCACTGAAGGCGGCGCTCGCCGCGGCCGGCCACGAGGTCCGCCAGGTGCCCCCGCGACCGGAGGCCCTCCCCGGGCCGGAGGACGGCGCCGAGGTGGTCGTGGTGGCGAAGTCGGCGCGCAACGGCGGAGACCGACTGGTTCGCCACGTCAAGACCCACCCGAGGCTCCGCTACAGCCCGGTGCTGGTCCTTGCCCCCGACGGCTCCCAGGAGGACCGCCTGGCGGCGCTGGAGATCGGCGCCGACGACTACCTCCCCTGGCCGTCCCCCGCCGAGGAACTCCGCGCACGCCTGATGGTCATGCTGCGGATCAGGAACCTCTACCGCGAACTCCTCGCCAAGGACAACGAGGCCCAACTCCTCCGCCACCAGGTCGAACAACGCCATTCCTTCGAGAACATCATCGGCACCAGTTACGCCATGCGCCGGGTCTTCGACCTCGTCTCCAAGGTCACATCCACAAACACCACGGTCCTGATCACCGGCGAGAGCGGCACGGGGAAGGAACTCGTGGCGCGAGCCATCCACTACAACAGCCCCAGGCGCCACAACAACTTCGTCATCCAGAACTGCTCGGTCTTCAACGACAACCTCCTCGAGAGCGAACTTTTCGGCCACGTCAAGGGTTCCTTCACGGGCGCCATCGCCGACAAGAAGGGCCTCTTCGAGGTGGCCGACAGCGGCACCCTCTTCCTCGACGAGGTCGGGGACATGAGCCCCGCCCTCCAGGTCAAAGTCCTGCGCGTCCTCCAGGAGGGGACCTTCATACCCGTCGGCGGCACCCAGGCCAAGACGGTGGACGTTCGGGTGATCTCGGCCACCAACCGCCCCCTCGAGGACCTGGTCCGCGAGGGCACCTTCCGAGAGGATCTCTACTACCGTCTCAACGTCTTCAACATCCATCTGCCGCCCCTGCGCGAGCGTCGCGAGGACATTCCCCTGCTGGCCCGACACTTCCTCGAGGTGTATTGCGCCGAGAACAACATGCCTGCCAAGTCCCTCGAGCCCGAGGTCCTCGACGCTTTCTACGCCTACGAGTGGCCGGGGAATGTCCGCGAACTCGAGAACGAGATCGAGCGCGCGGTGGTCCTGGCGCGCGAGGAGCCGAAGGTGACGATGGAACACCTCTCGCCACGCATCCGCCAGGCCGCCGCCGAGCGCAAGAGCCACCGAGGCCGCCGCCTCGAGGGGAAACTCTCCGACGCGCTCCGCGAACTGGAGTGTGCCATGCTCGCCGAGGGCCTCGAGCGGAACAACTGGAACAAGAGCCGCACCGCGCGCCAACTCGGAATCAGCCGCGCGAACCTCGTGGCCAAGGTCAAGAAGTACGGCCTGCGGCCCGATTCCTCCCGGAACCGTGACCGCGACGCGCCCACGGGTTGAGGAGCCGCAGGAATCGTTGCGGAATCAGCGACAGATGTCTTTCCTCGGTGACAACTCGCGGTCGGGCCGTAAGGCTGGCGAAATTCATGGCTTACGCCGCAGCCCCCTCTCGCGCGACCCAACACCGTTTAGCAGTTATACATTTCCTCGGCCTTCTTCGACCGGCCTGGTGGTCGGGATGAGGTGTTCGCCCCTGGCCCTCCGGGGACCGAGAACGTGGCCGCCGGGACGGGGGGCATCCCGGGGTCCCTGCCATAAGTGTCGGCGGGGCAACGCGTTGGCGTTCCAGCCCCGCCGAGCCAGCGCTCCTGGTCTCTGGGCCCCGCCCATCTGTCGCCCGTGGAGCGTCCGGGCGCCGCGTCTCTCGGCACGGCGTTTGCTTCTGCACAGGAGGTGAGAACGCCCCGAAGGGGCGTCGGTTAGCCCAGGTGGTCGGAAGAGACATCCAATGCCGGAAAGCGCAACCCCCATCAGTCGGATTCTCATCTTGAGATTGCGTCGCAACGTGGTCGGCGGGTTCGCCACCGAACTGGCCGAGGCCCTTGGCGCGCTCGAGGCGGGCCAGGCCGCGGTCTTGGATTTCGCCCAGGTGGGGACCATTGACGGCTACGGCGCCAACGTGGTGGCGGACGCCCTGGCGCGGGGCGTGAACGTCTATCTGGTGGGGGTGTGTGGGAGGGTGCGGCGGATGTTCCGCCAGGCCGGCAAGGTCAGCCCGTCGCGGTTCGTCGACTCGGTCGAGGAAGCGCTGCGGCTCCTCGAACGCGAGGCCGAGCCAGAGCCAGCCCCGCTCGTCGAGCGTCGAGCCTATCCGCGAATCCGCTCCCACATCCCCGCCGAGGTCAGAATCGAGGTGGACGGCCAGCGGGTGACCACCGACGGGATTATCCGCGACATCAGCGAGGGCGGGGTTTACATCGAACTCCTCCAGAAACTCTCCGATATCCTCGGCGACGAACTCGACCTGAACACCTCGATAGACCTGCGCATGGCCCTCCCCGAGGTGGACTACCCGTGTTTCGTCCAGGGCGACACGGTCCACGGGGGTCGCGCCGCCAGCGGCCTGTGCTACGGGGTGAAGTTCAAGGAAGTCTCCTACCTCGACGAGGACGCCATCCGCATCTTCCTCTTCAACCACGACCCTGACCGCCGAGCCGGGTCGGCTTGACACTGCCGCGCTCGCCCGGTAGAGTGCAGGTGGTGGGAGGGGCGGCAACGAAGAACGGGCTGCCCCCGCATGGCCTCGAAGATCGAAGAGCGGGCCGAGCGCGGCTCCGACGGCACCCTCCTCGTCCTCTCCGCTCCTAGCGACCATGAGGCCGTCGAGGAGCTCACCGACAGGGTTTGCGCCTTCCTGGCGCCGCTCCGCCTCGGTCGAAAAGCCACTTATCGGCTCAAGATGGCCATTCACGAGGCGGTCAGCAACGCGGTCGAACACGGCAACCGCGGCGACCCCGCCAAGCGGGTCACCGTGACCTGTCGGGCCGCACCGGACCAACTCTCCATCGCGGTTGAAGACCAGGGCCGTGGCTTCGACCCCGCATCAATCCCCGACCCCACCCGCGAGGAGAACCGCTTGCGCGAGGGCGGCCGCGGGGTGTTTCTCATCCAGCGCTACTGCGACGAATGCCACTTCGAGAACGGCGGCCGCCGGGTCGTCATCGTCAAGAAACTCAAAGCACCCGGCAAATGAAGCACTTCAGATAACGTCCCTCGGGACACGAGGCGGCCACCGGGTGGTCGCGCCCCTGGCTCCTGCGCTCGAGGACCTGCACCTCCCGCCCCACGTCGCCCGCCGCGTCGTTGAGCATCGCCTCGAGGGTCGCCTCGTCGAGGTGTTGCGAGCAAGAACAGCTCACCAACACCCCGCCCTCTTCCAGACACTGCATTGCCACCAGATTGATGTCGCGGTAACCTCGGAGGGCCTTCGGCAGGTCGGCCGCGCTGCGAGCGAACTTCGGCGGGTCGAGCACCACGAGGCCGAACCGCTCTCCCTCGGCCCTGAGCGCGCGCAGCTCCCCGAAAACGTTACCCTCTCGCCACGTGATGTTCCCGAGGCGGTTCGCCTGGGCGTTGCGTCTCGCCAACTCCTGCGCCGCCTGCGACGTCTCGACCGCCACCACGCTCTCCGCGCCCCCCCTCGCCGCGAATAACCCGAAGCCGCCGCTGTAGGCGAAACAGTCCAGCACCCGCCGCCCAGTGCAGTAGGGCTGGACCGCCAGGTAGTTCTCCCGGTGGTCCAGGAACAGGCCGGTCTTCTGCCCTCCCCACAGGTCAACGATGAACCTCACGCCGTGGACCTTGACCTCGAGGGTCGGAGGTGGCGGGTCTCCCACCAGGGGACCGACCCGCGGCTCGATCCCCTCGAGGGCGTGGACGTCGCTGTCGCTTCGCTCGAGGACGTTCAACCCGCCGCTCAGGTCGCTGAGCGTCGAGGCGATTGCCTCCTTCCAGCGGGCCATTCCCAGCGAGAGGAACTGCGCCACGAGCCACTGCCCGTAGCGGTCCACGACCAGCCCCGGGAGACCGTCGCCCTCGCTGTTGACCAGGCGATATGCCTCGGTGTGAGCGGGGAGGGCAAGGAGGGCGTGGCGAAGGTCGAAGGCCGCGGCCAG
>CAYYCI010000238.1:0-6671 GCA_964470215.1 uncultured Planctomycetota bacterium | reverse complement strand
TTTCCTTCTCGCCTGCATTGGAAGCCCACGGTGCACAAAAGCGTGCCAAAGCCCATCCCGCCCCAGCCTTCCCGGGCGCTGACCGCGGGCTTTCTTTTTGGTTTCAGACCTTCCAGCCCGTACACCTTCCAAGACAGCACGAGGAGGAACTACAATCGAGGATGACACTCAACGGGCCGTCTTGGCGAAGCCGCCCGTAGGTTGAACCTCGAGCGGTCGGCGCCGCTGAGCCACTGGTGGGGGCAGAACCAACGAAAGGTCCGGGCACCGGCGGATGGTTGGGCGTTGTTGATAAGAAAGATGGCATCTGATAATATTCTTTCGGGACGGGGAGATGGCGAGCCGGTGGGGTCTGTGACTGATTGACCGACGGGCGGAGGCACTCCCCGGGCTGGCCGCGGGAGACACAGGGAGCAGGGTATGCCGCTCGAGTTTGCCGAGCTTTACCGTGTGGAAAAGCTCGAGTGGCGAGGCGAGACCTCGGAGATTTGGCGAGCGCGCGATGCCAACGACACCCTCGTGGCGATCAAGCGCTTGCGGCTCGACAAGGCGCGCAACCGCGCGGCTCTCCGCTCGCTGCGGCGCGAGGCCACCATGGCCCTGGAACTCGACCACCCCAACGTCGTGAGGGTCTTGGATTTCGTCCCGGGACAACCCTCCCCGGCAATGGTCATGGAGTTCTTCCCTGGCAAGAACCTCAAACTTCGCCTCCTCGACCGACGCGGCGACCGTCTGTTGAGGACCCGGCTCAAGGACATCGTGCTCCAGATGGCCGAGGCGCTCCGCTACGTCCACTCCCAGGGGATCATCCACCTGGACATCAAGCCGGAGAACTTCCTTCTCTCTGAGGATGGTCAGGTGAAACTGACCGACTTCGCTCTGGCCAGGCGCCTGCCTTCCTGGTGGGCGCGGCTGGCGCCTGGGCTCCGCCGCATCGCCGGCACCCGCTCCTACATCGCCCCCGAGACCCTGCGGCGTCGCCACCCCGACCTGCGAACCGACATCTATTCCTTCGGTGTCACACTGTTCGAGTTGCTCACCAGGCGGCCGCCTTTCATCTCCCAGGACCGCGACGAGGTGCTGCGGATGCACCTGCGTCATCCCCCGCCCTGGCCCCTGACCTTCAACAAGAACCTCACCCAGGCAATGAACCAGTTAGTGCTGGCGATGCTGGAGAAGGACCCAGGCCGCCGCCCCCAGACGATGGACGACGTTGCGGCCCGTCTGAGGCGAGTGACCATCTTCGAGAAACCGCCGGCCGAGGAGCCTGCCGAGGAGCGCACCCGATGAGCACTCCCGCTCCCCTCGACTTCGAACGACCCATCCGCGACCTGGAGAAGAAAATCCAGGAACTCGAAGAGTTCCAGGTCGCAAAGGGGGTTGACCTCAGCGAGACCATAGAACAACTGCGCGCCGAGCAGCGCCGCGTCGCCCGCTCCATCTACTCCAACCTCTCCCCCTGGCAGGAGGTCCAGGTGGCCCGCCACCGAGGGCGGCCATCCACGATGGACTTCATCGCCATGATGTTCAGGGACTTCCTCGAGCTCCACGGCGACCGCCACTTCGGGGACGACCTGGCGGTGGTCTGTGGCCTCGCCACGTTCGATGGCCGGCGCGTGATGGTCATCGGCCATCGCAAGGGCAAGTCCACCCGCGAGAGCGTGGCCTGCAACTGGGGTCTCGCCCATCCCGAAGGCTACCGCAAGGCCATGCACAAGGCCCTCCTGGCCGAGAAGTTTCGCCTGCCGATCGTGATGTTCATAGACACCGCGGGTGCCTACCCCGGGGTGGGAGCCGAGGAACGCGGCATCGCGCAATCAATCGCAGAGAACATAGCCGATCTCTCGGTCCTGAAGGTCCCGATCATCTGCGTGATCCTCGGCGAGGGGGCCAGCGGCGGGGCCCTGGGGATCGGCGTGGGTGACCGCGTGCTCATGCTCCAGCATGCCTACTTCTCGGTCATCACGCCCGAGGGCTGCGCCGCCATCCTCTTCCGAAGCAGCGAACGCAAGGAGGAGGCGGCGAAGGCCCTGAGGCTGACCTCGCGCGACATGGTCGAGTTGGGCATAGTGGACGAGGTGGTTCCCGAGCCGGACCTCGGCGCCCATCGCCAGCCACAGGAGGCGGCCGACCGCCTCGCCGAGGCACTGGCCCGACACCTCGACGAACTCGCCTCCATCCCCCCCGACGAGCTCCTCGAGCGTCGTTTCGCCCGTTATCGCCGCCTGGGCGCTTTCCTCTCCGGAGACCAGCAGGACCAGCGGAGCTGACAGGAAGAGCCATGCGCGTGGGCATCGGCTACGACATCCACCGCCTCGCTCCCGGCAGGCCCCTGCGCCTCGGAGGCCTCGAGGTGCCGGCCGACCGCGGCCTCGTCGGCCACTCGGATGGCGACGTGGTCCTCCACGCCATCTGCGACGCCATGCTGGGGGCCGCCGGCCTCGGCGACATCGGCGACCACTTCCCCGATGACGACCCCGCACTCGCCGGAATTGACAGCGCGGAACTGGTGGCGAGAACCCTTGCCCTGGTCCGCAAGGCGGGATTCGCCCCGGCAAACCTCGATGTCAACATCATCGCCGAACAACCCCGCCTCGGTCCACACAAGCACGCCATCAGGGCCCGCGTCGCCGACCTCCTGGGCATGGCCCCAGAGAGCGTCTCGATCAAGGCCCGGACCGCCGAGGGCCTCGGGCCCGTGGGCGAGGGTCTGGCCATCGCCGCACAGGCGGCCGTTCTCGTCGAGGAGACGCGCCGATGAGACCCGGCCCGCAACACTCGCCAGGAGAGTGCAATGGCCATCGTCTTCTATAACACCTTGACCAAGCGCAAGGAAGAGTTCGAGACCCTCGAGCCGGGGGTGGTGCGGCTCTACAGTTGCGGCCCGACGGTCCACGACTTCGCCCACATCGGGAACTTCCGCGCGTTCGTCTTTGTGGACATCCTGCGCCGCCACCTGGAATTGCGGGGCTTCGAGGTCCGCCACGTCATGAACATCACCGACGTCGGGCACATGACCACCGACGCCGACGAGGGCGAGGACAAGATCGGCAAGAGCGCCCGCGAGAAGGGCATGACCCCCTGGGAGGTCGTCGAGACCTTCTCGAAGGCATTCTTCGAGGACATCCAGACCCTGCGACTGCGACCCGCGATGGTCTATCCCCGCGCGACCGAACACGTGCCCGACATGGTCCGCCTGGTCGAGCGCATCTTGGCCAACGGCTACGCCTACGAGGCCAACGGCTCGGTTTACTTCGATATTGCCCGCTTCCCCACCTACGGCCGCCTCTCTGGGAACACCCTCGGGAGCCTGATGGAAGGCGCCAGGGTCGAGGTCAACCCGGAAAAGAAACGCGCCCACGACTTCGCCCTCTGGAAGGCCGCGCCGGAGAGTTTCATGCGCTGGGAGAGCCCCTGGAGCGTCGGGGTGCCCGGATGGCATGTCGAGTGCACCGCAATGGCAATGCGCTACCTGGGCGAACAACTCGACATCCACACCGGCGGCGAGGACAATATCTTCCCCCACCACGAGTGTGAGATCGCCCAGGCCGAGGCCGCCACGGGCAAAAGCCCTTACGTCCGCTTCTGGATGCACAACCGCCACCTGCGCCTCGCCGGCGGCGCCAAGATGTCGAAGTCCCTCGGCAATTTCTACACCCTCCGCGACCTCCTCGCGGCCGGCCATTCCCCCACCGCGATTCGCTTCCTCCTCCTGAGCAGCCACTACCGCAGCCCCCTGACCTTCTCCGAGGAGGCCCTCGAGGGGGCAGCGAAGGCGGTCGAGCGCATCAACACCTTCGCAAGACGGCTCGCCGAGGCGCCGGAGGGCGGCGACGGACCCGAGACCGCGCCGCTGTGCGAGAAGGCCAAGGAGCACTTCGCCGCCGCACTCGACGACGACCTCAACATCTCAAGGGCACTCGCCGTCGTCTTCGAGTTCATCCACGAGGTCAACCGCCTGGAGGTCAACGCCCGCGCCGCCAAGCGAGCACGCCAGGCGCTCGACTATTTCAACCAGGTCCTCGACGTCCTCGAGGAGGAGGAAGCGCCTCTGGACGAGGAGGTCGAGCGGCTGATCGCCGAGCGCCAGGAGGCGCGAAAGGCCAGAGACTATGCCCGCGCCGACGCCATCCGCGACGAACTCGCCCGACGCGGCATCGTCCTCGAGGACACCCCCCAGGGGGTGCGCTGGCGGCGCGCCCGGCCGCAAAAGAGCGCGCCGTGAGCGCCGTCGGCAACCCTCGGCCTTCCGGCCCCGCCGCAGGAGAGGAGCCATCAGGCTCGAGGGCCGCGCGATCGCCCAGGTGGCCTGGGAGCGCTCAGTAATGGACCCGCGCGCCCACCACCCGCATCTGGATGAGGGTCACAACGAGGATTATCACGAACAGCAGAAGCGCCACCGCCGAGCCGTAGCCCACCTCGCGAAGTTCGTAGAAGGCGCGAAAGATGAACATCGTCACGTTGTGAGCCGTCCGCTCCGTGTCCTTCGAGGCCAGGACGTAGATGTGGCTGAAGACCCTGAAGGCCCGGATCGTCGAGACGATCAGGAGGAAGAAGAGGGTCGGAGAGATCATGGGAATGGTGATGTGGCGCAGGCGTCGCCAGCCGGTGGCGCCGTCCAGCGCGGCCGCCTCGTAAATCTCGCGCGGGACGTTCGAGAGCGCCGCCAGCAACACCACCACCTCGAAGCCCAGGGCATGCCAGACCGAGAAGGCCATCACACACACCAACGCCAGGCTCGGCCCCGCCGCCCACGCCGGCACCGAAGGGCCGAAGAGCAACTGGAAAATCCCGGTCGACTCCTCGACCCACCGCTGCGCCGGCACGCCCAGGAACTTCAACACCGCGTTCCCCAGGCCCCACTCCGCCGGCGCGGGATACAGCATCCATATCCACACCGCCGCCGCAGCCACCACCGAGGTCACGTAGGGCAGGAAATAGACCGTGCGGTAGAACGCCCGCCCGCCGATGCGCTGGGCCAGCAGGTTGGCCACGAGCAACGAGAGCAACAGCCCCACCGGCACCGTGCCCAGAACGTAGTAGAGCGTGACGACCATCGCGCGGCCAAACTCCGGGTCGGAGAAGGCGCGGGCATAGTTGGCAAAGCCCACGAACTCCTCCTTGCGGATGCCCCAGCGATGGAGGCTGATGTAGAAGGCGTAGCAGAGGGGGAAAAAACTGAAAAGCCCCAGCACCAGGGCCGCCGGGCCGACCATCAGCCAGCCCGTGGCCGCCTCCCGCAATCTCTGACCGCTTCGCCTCTTCACTTCCTCTCTCGCGCCTCGCGGCGGAGTGTAGCCCCCGCCAGCGAAACAGTCAAGCGGGCGCCTGAGCAGCGCTCGAATACCAGGAGGTCCCGATGCCCGTTCTCCTCTATGCCGACAAGGCAGAGCGGAACTGCGAGTTCCCCTTCGAGAAGCGTGTGGTGATAGGCCGCGGGCCGACCTGTGACCTGCGCCTCGACGACGAACACGCCTCGCGCACCCACGCCATGGTCTACGAGGAAGCGGGGGCCTACTTCCTCAAAGACCTCGAGAGCCGCAACGGCACCCGCCTCAATGGCGAGCGGGTCCTCTTCGCCCACCTGGCCTTCGGCGACGAAATCCGGGTCGGCCACACCCGAATCTTCTTCGTCCAGACCGCGCCCTCGGCAATGGTCGGCCAGAGCGTCGGCGGATACAGCCTCGTCGAACTCCTCGGCGCCGGCGGAATGGGCATCGTCTTCAGAGCCCGGCGCCAGGGCCTTAAGCAAGATGTCGCCCTGAAGGTCCTCCATCCCAGGAGAGCGGGCGACGAGAAACTCGCGCGCCTGTTCGTCGAGCAGGCCGAGACCACCGCCAAACTCTTCCATCCAAACCTGGTAAACGTCCAGGCCGCCGGCCGCGACAAACTCGGCTGCTACTACGCCATGGACCTCGTCGGCGGGCCGTCGGCCGCGAGGCTGCTCGCTCGCCTCGGCGCCCTTGACCCACTCCCCGCAGTCGAGTTCGCAAACCACATCGCATCCGCCCTCGCATACCTCCACGAACACGGCCTCGTCCACGCCGACGTCAAGCCGGGCAATTTCCTCCTCGACAGCGACGCCACGGCCAAACTCGGCGACCTGGCCCTGGCACGCCCGGTCCCCAGCGGCCCCCGCCCCGCCGACTTCCTGCCCAATGGCCGCGAATACGTGTGGGGCACACCGGCTTATATCTCCCCCGAAGTCGCCATCGGCCAGCCTCCCACACCCGCCTCCGACCTCTATTCGCTCGGCGCGAGCCTCTTTCACCTTCTCGTCGGCAAGCCCCCGTTCGGAGGCTCGACGAGCGACGAGGTGCTCAACCGCCATCTCACCGAGCCTCTCCCCGACCTCCGGGCGCTCCGCCCAGACCTCCCGGCCGGGATACCGCCGCTGGTCGAGCGCCTGACAGCCAAGCAACCGGAGCGACGCCACGCCAGCGTCCAGGACCTCCTGGCCGAGTTGCGCACCATCCGCGAGCAATTGCGCGGCGGCCAGAGCGGTGAGCCGCTCGCCGAAGTGCTCGAACGCTGGCGCGGCGGGCGTTAACCGCGAGGGGAGTCGCTTCCGCATGTAGGCGGGGCGTCTCGCCCCGCGTGCGCCACAGGCTGGAAAGCCTGAGACTATGAAGGAAACCCGCGCGTGGTCTTGAAGGAGGCTGGGGCTGTGG
>CAYYCI010000237.1:0-6691 GCA_964470215.1 uncultured Planctomycetota bacterium | reverse complement strand
ACCCGCGCGGCGACGGTTCCAGGGCGTGTCGGTGGCACAGGCTTTCCAGCCTGTGCCTGATGCGGGGCAGGGACGCCGCGCCCACAAGCGTTCTCCGCCACCGCACCCCCGTAACCAAAAACCCATCCGGCCGGGCCTTTGCCCCTCTGTGGCGAGGCGTCCGGCGAACGGGGGTCTTGACAGGCGGCCGCAGGCGCGCCATGAAGTGCGCGGAGCGAGGAACATGGCTGGGCCGAACTGTCATCGCTGCGCGCATTTCCGCGTGACCTGGGACGCGGCGTTTCCCTACGAGTGCCGAGCCTATGGCTTTCGCAGCCGGCGAGTGCCGACCGTCGTCGTAGCCGAGACATCCGGGGAGCCTTGTCAACTTTTCGCTCCAAAGGCCCGCGCGCGTCCTCGCTCCGGCGACGGCGGCGGATAAACCGCCGAGGACGCGGAGCCAGTCGGTCGGGCGCGGCGGTGCCGCGCCCCTACCAATCCTGCCGCCGAAGCCCGGCGAAAAGGAACGCGACACGGCGCATCGGACAGGTTCCTTGTCTGTTGGCCGCATTCTACTCGCAGCGTCCGCCCCGAGCAAACGGGCGGCGACGAATAGGAACAACCCCGATTGACGGCGATTGGCGCGAAGGGGACGCGTTCCCCTTTCTCCTCGCGGCGTCTTGCGCGTCTGTGTGGTTCATTCCTCTCCGCGCCTTCTCTGTGTGCTCGGTGCCTCCGTGGTGAAATCCATCCGGACGCGGGGCGAGACGCCCCGCCTACACGGGATCGGGACCGACGCGGGGCGAGACGCCCCGCCTACACGGGTTCGGGGCCGAGGCCAAGAGTGGGCAGGCATGAGGGCCTGCCCCTACAAGCCACGAGCGCAGCGCAGGGGATCGTAGGAGGCCGACGGTGGCGATTCATCGGTGTTGGTGGGCGGGGAAGGCGGTTTCTGTTCTCCCGCTTGACACGGGAGGGCGGGGCGGCTATAATTCTGTTTGAAAAGGTTGCTTGAATCGCCCGAATGAAATAGGCTTTTGCGAGGGCGGAAATGAACCACACTGCCCATGAGGCCGACACCCGTCAGCGGGTCCTCGAGTGTGCCACGAGGCTCTTCGCCGAGCGCGGCTTCCGCCAGACCACCATCAGCGATATCTGTCAGGCCGCCGGGGCGAACATCGCGGCCGTCAACTATTACTTCGGCAGCAAGGAGAACCTCTACCAGGAGGCCTGGCGCCACGCCTACAGCCTGACGCGCGAGGCGCGCGAGGGGCTTCTGGACCGCGCGCGCGAGTTGGGTCCCGAGGAGGTCATCCGCCGATTCATCCGCACTCGCCTGGACGACATCACGCGCGGGGGGCCGGAGAACTATTTCTGGCAAATCCTCGACAGGGAACACCACGAGCCCACTCCAGCCCACAGGGCGATCATCCGCGAGGTGTTTCGCCCGCTTGCGGATCGCCTCGTGGCGGTCGTCGCGAGGCTTCTCGGGCCGCGTGCCTCCGAGACGCTTGCGAGGTTGTCGTTTTTCACCCTGGTGGGCAGCCTCGCCTTCGTGGCTCTACACCGCGACATCGTCGGACAGGTCTTCGGCCGCGACGCGCTGAGCGAGACCGACAGCGACGCGGTTTACGACCACGTGATGCGGCTTTTCTTCGCCGGACTGGCGGCGAGCCGCGAGGCCCTCGAGCGGGGCGAGGCCCATCCCGCTCTCACGGCCCCAGGCGATACGGCAACCAACGATGAGGCGACCCGCAATGACTAGGCTCCCCGCTGCCTGGCGGTTCCTGCTGGTGTTGTGTGTCCCGGGCCTCGCGGCGTGTCATCGCGTGGCGGCGCTGCCGGACCCGCCGGTGCGCCTGCCGGGGACCTTCAGCGCGGGCGGCAAGGTCGAGGCGCCCGACCGCTGGTGGACGGCGTTCGGCGACGCGCGCCTCAACGAACTGGTGGACGGCGTGCTCGACTCCAATCTCGACCTCCTGACGGCCTGGGACAGGCTCCGCCAGGCCGAGGCGCTGGCCAGGCAGGCCGCTGCGGGACTTTGGCCGTGGCTCGATGCCACGGCCGCGGCCGGGAGGACGCGCTCTCGCACCCCAACGACGGGGACCACTTCGACCAGCGATTTCTCGCTCGGCCTGCGGGCGAGTTACGAGGTGGACCTGTGGTCGCGGGTGAGGGCGAGCCGCGATGCGGCTCGACTGGCCGCGCGAGCGAGCCGCGAGGACGTGGCCACGACGGCCATCGCGCTCTCTGCCCAGACCGCGATCACCTGGCTCCGCCTCCTCGAGACCGTCGGGCAACTCGAGATTCTCGACGCACAACTCCGCACGAATCAGGACTATCTCGACCTGGTGACCGCTCGCTTCGAGCGCGGGCAGGTTTCCGCGGTGGATGTGCTCCAGCAGCAGGAGTTGGTGGAGGCATCGCGCTCGGAGAAACACCTGATGGAGGCCCGGGCGCGTGTCCTGGCGAATCAACTGGCGGTGTTGTTGGGCCGGCCACCGGCGGAGGTCGCGATTCCCTCGGACTGGCGGCTGCCCGACCTGCCGCCTCTGCCGGCCACGGGGTTGCCCGCCGAGTTGGTCGGGCGGCGGCCGGACGTGCGAGCCGCGCGCCTGCGGCTGGAGTCGGCGAACCGGGGGGTGGCGGCCGCGATCGCCGAGCGCTTTCCCGCCCTCACACTCACCGGCCTCGCCGAGACCTCGGCTGGCCACCTCGAGGACCTCTTCGAGAGCTGGGTGGCGAGCGTGGCGGGCAGCATCCTGGCTCCTGTGCTCGACGGCGGGCGGCGCGCGGCGGAGGTCGAGCGCACCCGCGCGGTGGTTGCCCAGCGCTTCCACGAATACGCCCAGGCCATCCTCCGGGCGCTCAGAGAGGTCGAGGACGCGCTCGTGCGCGAGCGTCATCAGCAACTGCATCTGACGAGCGTGGAGAAACAACTGGACTTCGCGGCGCGGGCGGCGGCGCAGAGCCGCGAGCGCTATGTGAAGGGCGCCGAGGACTACCTGCGCGTGCTCACCACCCTCCGCGACCTCCAGCGGCTCCAGCGAAGGCTCCTTGAGGCCAGGCGCGAACTCCTCGAGGACCGCGTGGCGCTCTACCAGGCGCTCGCAGGCGGCTTCCCGCTAACCGTGCCCCCCGCGCCGGGGCAAGGAGACGACCGAGATGCGAGGAGATGAAGTGGCCCGTCGGGGCCGCGTCCTGGGAACCATCCTCTACGTCCTGGCCGTCCTGGTGGTGCTCGCCGCCGGGGTCGGCGCGGCGGCCTACATGTTCCACATGCGCCCGAAGGCCCAGCGCCGCAGGCCGCCTAAGCGAGCCATGCTGGTGACCGTGGCCGAGGTCCAGCGCTCGACCGAGAAGGTGGTCATCGAGGCGATGGGGACGGTGCGCCCGGCCCGGCAGATCGAACTCAGGCCACAGGTCGGCGGCAAGTTGGTCGAGGTCAGTGCGGAGTGTGTCCCGGGTGGGCTTCTCCGCAAGGGCGATCTGATAGCGAGGGTGGAGGCGGCGGACTACGAGCTGGCCGTGGCGCAACAGGAGGCCGACCTCGGGCGCCTGGCCGCCACGGCCGACCAGCAGCGGGCGCAGGTGGCGGTGCGCGAGAGCGAGGTGGCTCAGAGCGAGTCGCTTCTGGCTCAACGCACCAGTGACCTCGAGGCCCGCCGGGCCGACGTGGCGAAGACCGAGGCGGCCTGGAAACTTGAACTCGGCCAACAGGCGGTGGCGCGACGCGAATACGAACTCCTCGGCAAGAAACTCTCCGGCCTGGACCTCGAGTTGGTCCTGCGCGAGCCACAGTTGGCCACTGCCCAGGCGAATCTGGACGCTGCGAAGGCGGCGCTCCGCTCCGCCGAGGCGGCCAAGCGCTTCGCCGAGGCGGCCCGGGACGGCGCCAGGGCCATGAAGGAGGCCGCCGAGGCCGCGGCCAGGGCCGCCGAGGCCACCGTGGCCGCCGCCAAGGCCACGCTCGAGAGAGCGAGGCTCGACCTCGCTCGGACCGAGCTCCGCGCCCCATTCAACGCGACCATCCTCGCCGAGAACGTGGACCCCGGGGCGATCGTCTCGCCACAGACCACGGTGGCCACCCTGGCAGGGACGGACGAGTTCTGGGTCCAGGTCTCGATTCCGGTGGACGAACTTCGCTGGGTTCGGATTCCCGGCTCGCGCGCGAGGGTCTACGACGAGGCGGCCTGGGGCGAGGGGGTGTGGCGCGAGGGGCGGGTCGTCCGCCTCTTGAGCGCGCTCGAGCCACAGGGGCGAATGGCCCGCCTCCTGGTGGCGGTGGCCGACCCGCTGGGCCTGGAGAACCCGAGCGCGAACCTGCCGAAGTTGCTCATCGGCAGTTACGTCAGGGTGGAGATCGAGGGGACCGAACTCCCCGGCGTCATCCCCCTCCCGCGCGAGCACCTCCACGAGGGCGAGAAGGTGTGGGTGATGAGGGATGGGAAACTCGAGGTGCGGACCGTCAAGGTGGCCTTCAAGAGCCGCCACACGGCCCTGGTCGCCGAGGGATTGGAGCCGGGCGACCTGGTGGTGACCACCCCGCTGTCGGCTCCGGTTGACGGCATGCCGCTGCGGGTGGCGTCCGGGGGCGAGGCAGTGGCCGAGGCGCCCACCGAGCCAGGGGGGCTTTCGCAGTGAACGACCAGGGGCAGCGACCCGGCCCGATGGCCTGGATGGCACGCCACGGGGTGGCGCCTAACCTCCTGATGGTCATCCTTCTGGTGGGCGGGTTCCTGGTGGCCCGGGGGATCAAGCAGGAGGTCTTCCCCGACTTCCAACTGGACATCGTGCGGGTCACGGTTCCCTACCCTGGGGCGAGTCCCGAGGAGGTCGAGCGGGGGATCATTCTCTCGGTCGAGGAGGCGGTGCGGGGCCTCGAGGGGGTGAAGGAGGTTCGCGCGGTGGCCAGGGAGGGGGTCGGGACGGTCGAGGCGGAACTCTTCGAGAGCGCCGACGCGCAAAAGGTCTATCAGGACGTCCGCCAGGAGGTTGACCGCATCACCACTTTCCCCGAGGATGCCGAGGAGCCGGACGTGACGCTCGTGGCGCGGCGCCGAGGGGTGTTGACGGTCGAGCTCTATGGCGACGTGGGCGAGTGGGCGCTCCGACAGACCGCCGAGATGGTCCGAGACCGACTGCTCCAGGACCCGGGGATCACCCAGGCGGACCTCCTCGGCGCCCGCAACTACGAGATTCACATCGAGGTCCCCGAGGAGAACCTGCGAGCCTACGGCCTGACGCTCGAGGGGATAGCCCGAAGGGTGGCCTCGACCGCGCTCGAGTTGCCCGGCGGGAAGATCGAGACGCGCGGCGGCGAGATTCTACTGAGGGTCACGGAGCGGCGCGAGTGGGCCAAGGAGTTCGCTAACATCCCGATAATCACCACCCCGGAGGGCAGCGTCCTGTACCTGGACGACATCGCGACCGTCCGCGAGGGCTTCGAGGACACCGACAGCCTGGGCACCTACAACGGCGTCCGCGCCATGGGAATCTCGGTCTATCGGGTGGCCAACCAGACCCCCATCGGGGTCTCCGGGGCGGTCAGGCGGGTGATGGCCCGGGTGGAGCCCGAACTGCCCCCAGGGGTCCACTACGCCATACGCCGCGACATGTCGGACATCTACCGCCAGCGTCTCCAACTCCTGTTTCGGAACGCCGCGCTCGGCCTGACGCTCGTGATGTTGCTCCTGGGCCTGTTCCTGGAGGCGAAACTGGCCTTCTGGGTTGGGATGGGAATCCCCATCTCGTTCCTCGGGGCGTTCCTCTTCCTGCCCGGGCTGGATGTGACGATAAACATGATGTCGATGTTCGCCTTCATCGTGTCGTTGGGCATCGTGGTGGACGACGCGATAGTGGTGGGGGAGAACGTCTACGCCTACCGCCAGCAGGGCATGGGGCGGCTCGAGGCGGCCATCCACGGGGCACGCGAGGTCGCCGTGCCCGTCTCGTTCAGCATCCTGACCAACGTCGTGGCCTTCCTTCCCCTGATGATGGTTCCCGGGGTGATGGGCAAGATCTGGCGGGTGATCCCGCTGGTGGTGGTAACGGTCTTCACCATCTCGTGGCTCGAGGCCCTCTTTGTCCTTCCCTGCCACCTGGCCCACACCAGGAGCGGCGGACGCTCGCGCCCGGGGCGTCTGCTCCATGGCTGGCAGCAGTCGTTCAGCGCCGCCTTCATGCGCTTCGTCGAGCGCTACTACGGCGCGCTTATCGCCTGGTGCGTGAGGTTCCGCTACCTGACCCTGGCGGCGGGGGTCGCGGTCCTGACGGTTGTGGTGGGGTATGTCTTCAGCGGGCGGATCGGCCTGATCCTGATGCCGCGGGTCGAGGCCGACTTCTCCTACGCCTCGGCCGTTTTGCCGGTCGGTTGCCCCATGTCCCAGGCCGCCGCCGTCCGCGAGCGCCTCGAGAAAGCGGCAAGAGGGGTCGCCGCCGAAAACGGTGGCGACGAACTCTTCGAGGGCCTCTTCGCGGTCATCCGCGAGAACCACATCGAGGCATATGCCTACCTGACCGACGCCGACCGCCGGCCCATCTCCACCGCCCGATTCACCGACCTGTGGCGCCAGCGCGTCGGCGAAATCCCGGGCCTCGAGAGCCTACAATTCGCCTCCGACAGGATCGGCCCTGGGGCGGGAGCATCGCTGACGGTCGAACTGAGCCACCGGGACATCGCCGTGCTGGACCAGGCGAGCCGGGCGCTGGC
>CAYYCI010000236.1:0-6702 GCA_964470215.1 uncultured Planctomycetota bacterium | reverse complement strand
CGGCGAAGCACGCCCACTCGTGGCGTCCCTCGCGCCGGGAACTCTCGGCCTGGGCCAGGTCACGCTCGGCCTGCCGCAGCCAGTCGCCTGAACGGTCGGGCACCGCGGTCTCCTTTCCCGAGCCTCTTCCCGCTCCCGATGATACGCGGGAAGGCCCCAGGGCGCAAGCGGCCCACCCACCAAGAACGCAGCTGGCGATGAACACGCATGAACCACGGATTGAATGGGAAACCGCGGATGAACGCAGATAAACGCTAAGATGCAGATACTATAGTATCTCAGCGGGACAGAGGGTGCGAGGTTGGCTGAAGCGGCGTTTGGTGTTAGAGGAGAACGGGCGTGCACGGCCAGCAGACGGCTTGAGCGCTGACGGCGGTGCCGATCACGGTGGGGTCGGGACCGTGGTCCGCCTGGGGACCGCCCCGCAATGTAGATTGGTCCGCCCCGCTCTTGCGAAATTGGTAGCGTGGTCTCTTCGGGGCCGCTCGAGGGGGGGGCGAATAGCAGGTTGCGCGCGATCAGCGGCCAAGCCGAACCCTGGCCACCAGCCTGGCACTTGACATCGCGACACATAGCAGGCGGGCCGTCTCGACCCGCTACGGGCGCCGCCCATGCTCGTGCGGTCCAGGGATAGACAACTCGGCCACCGGGTGGCGGGAAATCCCGGGGATCCTTGCCACTCGCTATCGTAGTCTCCGCGGCCTCTGCGTGTTCAGCGGCTAGCCAACAGGGCGTTGGCACGTCTAGGAGGAAACCCGGAGTGAAGGCGTATCCGGGCGCGTGGGGTTTGGCACGCTTCTTGCACCGCAATCAATTGCCAGGCGAGAAGGGAAAAAATGCCTCGGCTGGCTGCCAACTCCGATTTCTCGTGCCAAAGCCCACGGTTCCGGCGCCTTTCAGACCCACCCACTGGTTTTCTTCATAGTCCGAGGCCACGGCCTCTGGCAAACGACCCTCGGGCTTGAATGGCTCCCAGGGCTTTGGTAGGTTGCGGAAGAAGCGAAAGGAGGCAGGACGATGGCTAAAATGGGCATCGGGATCATCGGCTCGGGCGGCTGGGCGAATCACTACGCCAGGGCACTCGCCTTCTCGGAAAAGGTCCGCCTGGTGGCCGTGGCGGGCGGCAGGCGGGCGCCGGTCTTTGCCGAGCGCCACGGAGTGCGCCTCGAGCCCTCCCCCGAGGCGCTCTGCGAGGCCAGCGACGTGGAGCTCGTCGTTGTGGCCACGCCCCATGGCCTCCACGCCGACCACACCGTCCTGGCCGCCGAGCGCGGGCGCCATATCCTCGTCGAGAAGCCCATGGCCACCAGCACCGCCGATTGTGACCGCGTGCTCGAGGCGTGCCGGCGAGCCGGAGTGAAGTTGATGGTGGCCCACTCCCGACGCTTCTTCCCGCTGGTCAAACTGGCCAAACAGATCGTCGACGAGGGCAGGATCGGGCGGGTCCTGATGCTCAGGCAACTTTTCTGCCACGACGCGCGCGGCTTCGGCACCAGGCCCGGCCACTGGATGAGCGACCGCAGGCTCTCGATGGGCTTCTTCATCGGCTACGGCTGCCATCAACTCGACATGACCATCCACCTGGTCGGCAGCCGTGTGCGGGCGGTCACAGCCCGCTTTGGAAACTACTGGGCCGACACCCCGATCGAGAACTGCGGCGCCCTGTTCCTCGACTTCCAGTCCGGCGCCTACAGCACCTTCACAGAACTTTGTTCCATGCCCCCCTCCCTCAAGACCTGGCCGCCATTCCCGGGTTTCCACGAGACCAACGAGATAGTGGGCGAGCGCGGGCTGATGCTCTTGCGGCCATACGAAAAACTGCTGCTCCGCACCAGCGACCAGTGGGAGACCGTCCTCGAACTCCCCAAGGAGAAGGCCGACCCGATCGAAGAATTCCTGCGCGAGGAGGTCGAGGCGCTCGCCGACGCCGCGGCCAACGACACCGAGCCGCCGGTCACCGGCGCGGAGGGCCGCCACACAGTCGAAGTCATCGAGGCCGCTTATCGCTCGGCGCAGACGGGCCGGAGCGTCGCCCTGCCCCTGGAATGAGAGTCAGGTCTTCGGGCGTTGGCTCTCGAAGAGCGCGCGGATGCGGTCGGCCGAGCACCGCTCGCAGCCCAGCGGCTCGTGTTGCTCCCCTGGCTCGACCTTCAATTCCTCGAGGACGTCTCGCAGCTCAGGATGGCCGTGGGCGGCGATCTCCCGGACCATCGCCTGGAACTTCGCACACCCCTTGCACTTCTCGACCGCCACGTAGCGTTCCAGCTCCACGCCCAGCCGCTCCAAGGCCCTCTCGCGCTTGCGGTCCGGCAGGGCCAGTGTGGCCACGCCTATTACGATGAAGAGGACGCCCGCGCCGATCCTTATGTATCTCGGGTCCACGAACCGCGCCAGCGCCCCGCCGGCCAGAACCCCTACCGCGCTGGTGGTCACTAGCGCCAGGGCCGACGCCGCGAAGACCACGACGAGCGCGTGGCGGTTCGAGGCGGCGAAACTGAATGTGGCCAGCTGAGTCTTGTCGCCCAGTTCGGCCAGAAGGATCGAGAAAAAGGTCACCACGAAAAGTTTCAAGTCCATCGTCAACTCCGCTCAGCCGAGCGCCACGTCCAGAAACATCATTATCGTGAAACCCACGATGACCCCGAGGGTGGCCAGGTCCTCGTTGCCGTGGCTCGTGGCCTCGGGGATGAGTTCCTCGGCGGTAACGAAGATCATCGCCCCCGCGGCGAACGCCAGGGCATACGGCAGAATAGGCCGCGCCAGCATCACTAGCTCCGCTCCCGCAACCGCGCCCACCGGCTCGACCACCCCGGAGAGTTGGCCGTACCAGAACGCCTTGCGCCGCGAGAGCCCCTCGCGCCGCAGCGGCATCGCCACGGCCAGTCCCTCGGGGAAGTTCTGGAGGCCGATCCCCAACGCCAGAGCCATGGCCGCAGCCACCGTCGCACCACCTTGCCCGCTGGCGCTTGCCCCGAAAGCAACACCCACCGCCAGGCCCTCGGGGATGTTGTGGAGCGTGACCGCTGTGACCAGCAGAACCGAGCGTCGCCAGGAGGTACTCAGGCCCTCGGCCTTCTCCGGGTGTTCGGCCAGGCCCGGGTGGAGGTGGGGCAGAACCAGGTCGATCCCCCGCAATGCCGCCGCGCCGAGCAGGAAGCCGACCACCGCCGGCAACCAGCGCGGAACCCCAAGCCCCGCGCTCATCTCGATGGCCGGCGCCAGGAGCGACCAGTAACTCGCCGCGATCATCACCCCGGCCGCCATCCCCAGCATCGCGTCCATCGCCTTTTGGTTCACCCGCGCCGTGAAAAACACCGGCACTGCCCCGACCGCCGTGACCCCCCACGTGAAGCACCCCGCCGCCAGAGCCTGAGTCACTGGCGACCAATGGTAGAAACTCACCCGAGGGCCTCCTCAACCGCAGCACAGTATGCCAGAGCCGCCGTGCCTGGTCAACGCCCGTTCGCCCCTCCGCAGGCGGAATCCACCGCACAGGCACAGAGGACACAGAAAGAAGAAGGAGCGGAACCCGAACGCCGAGCAGGGACGCCCACGGTGGCTTTTGACCGCGGAGCACGCAGAGGCGCCGCCGAGAGGCGCCGAACCGCTGCCACATCTATGAGGACATTCGGGCCCACCGTGACCCGGGGCGTGTGCGCTTTTGCGCGGGAAACCCGAGGGGAAGCAGATGCCTGGTTTTTTGGCGGTTTGGGCCGAAAATTTTCCTTGATTCTCGGAAAAAGGTTGGTAAAATAGGCTAACGACGCGATAAGGACATGGGCGTGCCGACAAAGCACGCTCTGCATTCGCTGGGCTATGGGGCGACGGGGCCAAGGGAGGTGAACCCTGGAGCCGCACCGCACAGGTCGTTCTGTGCCAAGCAGTTGAGCATCAGCGACCGTGGAATTCGCGGGGCTGGCGGCCGCCTCTGGCGGAGCGGCAGCCCCGTTTGCCATGCGCCCGCCGCGATGTAGTTGACCCCCCGGCGTGTGGGTGCGCGCGAGGTGCAGCGAAACGTTACAATCCTTCAGGTGCGACTCTTTTTGCGATAAGTGTATGCTCGCTCGGGGCATGCAACACACTGAAGGGAAGAGTGTAACGAAACGTTGCAGCCGCTGCGAGGCGGCGACGGCTCGCGGTAGCTCGGCTCTTTGACAACGGATGTCGTAAGCCGCTGGCCAACATGGGCTTGCGATTGCGGGCGCGGGTGTCTCTCGCTACGCGACCTCTGGCACGCCCGTTGCTTTACAAGAGGAACGGCAGTGCGCAGGGACCAGTCCTTGTGGGAGAAAGCGAGAGAGGCGATGGCTACGAAACTCGACGCCCCGGTTGCCCCGCGAAAACAGCTTGCCCCACGACTCGACGCGGTCATCAGGCGGCATTTCCTCTATGAGACGTACGAGCAGATGGCGCGCCGGGCGGGGGTGGAGCCGGAGGAGGTGGAGGCGGCGTTTCGCCGGCTCTACTCTTGTGGCATCAGGGCCAAGCGGCTGGAGGTTCGGCGGGCCTACATTGCGAGCAATCCGCGTCTTCGGGACCAGGAGATAGCTCGGAAGCTGGGCATCTCGCGCAAGCAGGTTGTCGAGATTCGCTCGCAACTGCGGCGCAGCGGCTTCTACGAGGGGAGGAAGCCCGGCCTGCCGACCCGCGAGGGCCAGGCCCGGCGCGCCGAGCGCCAGCGCTACATCTGCGAGAACTACATGCGACAGACCAAGCAACAGATGGCCAAGGCGCTGGGGGTTTCGGCTGAGACCATCCGTCTGGATTTCAACGAGCTGCGTCGCAAGGGACTGGTGCAGCCACTCTATAGGTGCCGGCTGGATTTCGTGGCCGCGCACCCCGAAATGAGCGAGCGTCAACTTGCCAATGAGCTCGGGATCAGTGTCTACGGCGTCCGCTTCATCAAGCGCAGGCTGCGAAAACTGAGGGAGAAAATGAACCTTCTTCGCTGCCAGATTGAAAGGGACATTCGACGGCGCTACCCGCCGGCCACGGGTGAGTACGTGGTCGAGTGCATGCGGGCGGCCCTCAGTGTGCTCGAACTCCCACAACAGAAGGTCCTCCTCGAGAGAATCGTCGAATTCAAGGACACCGAGATGCAGCCGATCTTCTGGCACCTGGTCCGCACCGACACCCAGGGCCGCGCGCGGATGATCCGCAAGATCGAGTCCGGGGTCACAAACCTAAAGGAACTCGAACGAGCGCACTGACCCTCGACCCCCCCTGGCGACCCGTCGTCCTTCCCTCCCGGGCGGCGGGTCGCCTCATGCCACCTCCAACCCAAAGGCCCCTTGACAACCTCGCCGCCCTACTCACCATGACGGGTCGAGAGCGCCGGAATGGAATGCGAGAACGTCGCGATAGGAAATGTGGCCTGGCGGGTGGAAGGCGGCTGGCTCGCGCCCCTTCGCGCCAACCTGTTTGCCTCGGTCGGGGCGCTCGATGCCCACGCGGCCGCCCGCCTGATAAAGAGGACCGTCGTCCGGAACGTCTATCGGCTCGAGCTGGGCGATGGGCGGGAAGCGATCGTCAAGGTCTATCACCAGCGGGGGGTGCGTCGCCGCCTGAAGGGCCTGGCCTTCGGGCCGACCCCTTTGCGGGAGTGGAAGACTTCGCGCCGACTGGTCGCAATGGGCCTTCCGGCCTCGCGGGCCGTGGCGGTGGGGATCCCACGGGGAGGTTCTTCGGGGGTCGAGGGCTATCTAGTCGTCGAGGCGGCCGCCAGCGCGGTCGAACTCAACGAAGCCGTCGTCGCGCTCGGGCTTGCAAAGGGATGGAGCGCGGAGACCGCGACGCTGGTCGGAAAACTCGGCCGAATGGTCCGCAGGCTCCACGACCGGGGCGTGTGGCATCGCGACCTCCACTGTGGCAATGTCCTCGTGAGGACGGACGCCCTGGGAGAGGAGTGTCCTTTCGTCGTGGTGGACCTCCACCGGATGTGGGTGGGGCCGCGGCCTGGGGTTGGCCACCGGTTGTCGAGCATCTCGCTCTTGCTCCGCACCTGCCTGCTGTGGCGGAAGGAACGCCAGAGGCTGGTCGAGGCGTTCCTGGGCGCCTACCTGGTGGATGGCTCGGCGCGCGAGCGCGCGATCCTGTGCGCGGAGGCGATCGTGGCCGAGGCGGACCGACAGCGTCGCAGCCGTATCAGGAGCCGCGCCAAGCGCTGCCTGCGAGACTCCTCCCGATTCGCAGTCGAGGCCACCGAGGGATGGAGGGTCTTCCACAGGCGCGACTGCCCCCTCGAGGCAATTCTGGCCCTCCTCGGAGAGCCGGCCGTGGCAGCCTTGCTCGATCGCCGTGCGAGACTCGGGGTGGAGCGGGTCCGACGGGGCCGAGATGGTCGGGTGCTGGAGGTGAGAGTGTACCGGGAGGGGGCGGCAGTGGGGCTGTTGCCGCTGTGGGTGAGGCGGCCACCGGGGGTGGCAAGGTATGCCTCGGCCCACCGCCGCGCGGTCGAGAGCGGCGGAGGGTCGCGCGCGGTGGCGGCGCTGGTGGGGATAAAGGGGGAGATGCGAGGGGTCTCGGTCTCGGTCGTCGAGGCGTGAGCGGAGAGCGAGCCGGCGAGTGTGGCCCCTGATTATGGGGATAGCGGCTCGAGGGGGCAGTAGGCGCAGGCCCCCCTGCCTGCCCCATCCGCGGATGTGGAGGCCACTTGTTCGTAGTTCCGCCTTCAGGCGGTCGCGTCCTCCCCACCCGCCGCCG
>CAYYCI010000235.1:0-6706 GCA_964470215.1 uncultured Planctomycetota bacterium | reverse complement strand
GTCGCCGAGGGGGCGACCCTGACCATCGAGGCCGGCCTCACGGTCCACTTCGTCACGGGCGCGCAACTCGTCGTCGAGGGCGCGCTGGTCGCCAAGGGCACCGCCGAAAAGCCCATCACGTTCACCAGCGTGGCGACCAGGGACCCAAGCCCCTTCGACGGCGAAGGAGTGGTGATCGCGAAGTCCAGCGCCGGGCGCTCGATCCTCGACCGCTGTCTCTTCGAGTTCCAGCGGGTCGGTCTTAGCGTCGTCGGCGCTTTGCCCCTCATCCGTGACTGTGCCTTCCGCCGAAACGGCGAAGCCGGCCTGGGCGTCAAGGGCGGTTCCCCCAGGCTCGAGGGCGTCAACCTTTTCGTGGCCAACACCGGCAGCGGCATCCGTACCGAGGGGGCCGACGTGGTGATTCGCCGCTGCGTGGTCGCGCGAAACTCCGGCCACGGTGTCGCATTTGCTGGCAAGTCGAACCCGCGCGTCGAGGCCTGCCGCATCGCGGGCAACGGCCGCGCGGGCATCGTTGCCGACAACTTCGCCTCCCCGACCATCGTCGGCTGCAAGATCGCCGACAACCGCGGCGACGGCATCGCCTGTAGCCGATTCGCACAGGCCAAAATCCTCGAGTGCATAATCCGCGACAACGCCGGCACAGGCATCCGCTGCACGAGAAACTCCGACCCTGAAATCACCGGCAACCTCATCACTGGCAACCGCGACCACCCCATAGTTCTCGACCGCAGCAACGGCCTGATCAAGGGGAACCTAGTGGTGGCCAACCGTCCCTATGGCATCAAGATGGCCGCGGCTGCCTCCCCTCGCATCGAGGGTAACTGGCTCGAGGGCAACGGGGGCTGCGAGATCATTTGTTCCGAGGGCTCCAGCCCTATCATCACTCGCAACGCCATACTCGCCGGCAAGCGAGCCATCAGCAACACCACGACGGCCGACATCCAGGCTCGCGAAAACTATTTCGGCAAGGTCAGCGAGAAGCGAATGGCGGAAATCCTCTTCGACAAGGACGACCAGAAATCGGTCGGTCGCATCATCTGGCAGCCCGCGCTCGATGAGCCACCACCGCGCCCGCCCGAGCCGAAGTTGGAACTCCCACCACTACCCGCCGAACTCGGCCTCGACAAACCGCGGCCCGAAAGGCGCCGGCGTTGACACCCCGCGAACGCCTCCGCCAGACGCTCCTTTTCGGCAAGCCCGACCGCATCCCCTTCGCGCCCGGCGGACCGCGGGAGTCCACCCGCGCACGATGGAAAGCCGAGGGCCTCGAGCGACCGGAGCGTTTCATGGAGGCTCTCTACGAGATTCTCGGCATGACGCCCGACCGCCCCAGGTCCCCCGCCGTCGGCCTCGGGGTCTCGTTCAGAATGGTCCCACAGTTCGAGGAAAAGGTCCTCGAACACCGCGACGGCCACTACGTGGTCCAGGACTGGATGGGCGCGATCGTCGAGATTTCCGACCAGTATGACTACACCTACCTGCGCCACGCCAAGGACTTCGTCACCCGAAAGTGGCACAAGTTCCCCGTCGAGACCCGCGAGGACTGGGAGGAGATGAAGCGACGCTACGCGGTGGACACCCCAGGCCGCTTCCCGCCGGACTTCGAGCAACGCTGCGAGCGCAACCGCGAACGCGACACCCCGCTGGGCGTCTCGTTCAACGGCCCCTTCTGGCAGATGCGCGAGTGGTGTGGCCTCGAGGGCCTGTGTCTGAAGATGGTCGAGGAGCCGGACTTCGTGGCCGAGATGGCCGCCTTCTGGGCCGATTTCGTCTCCGCCACACTGAAACCAATCGTCGAGAGAGTCACCCTCGACTTCGTCTCCATAAGCGAGGACATGGCGTTCAAGGAACACTCGATGATCTCCCCCGCGATGGCCCGCCGCTTCCTCCTCCCCGCTTACCAGCAGTGGTCGGACCTGTTGCGACGGAGCGGCTGCGAGATAATCGACATGGACTCCGACGGCAAGGTCGAGGAGTTGATCCCCGCGTGGCTCGAGGCTGGGATCAACGTCTGCGACCCCGTGGAGGTCGCGGCCGGGAACGACATCGTGGCCTATCGCCGGACCTTCGGCCACAAGATGGCTTTCCGCGGCGGGGTGGACAAGCGCGCTATCGCCGCCGGCGGCGAGGTCATCGAGGCCGAACTGGAGCGGGTCAGGCCGGTCGTCGAGGACGGCGGCTACATCCCGGGTTGCGACCACGGGGTGCCGCCCGATATCTCCTGGCCCAACTTCGTCCACTACTCCCGCCTCCTCGCCAGGCTCACCGGCTGGCTCTGAGCGCCCCCCCCGCGCATTTCGTGTCCGCTGCGGGGCGGACAAGGGGGCTCGCCCCTACAGAGCCGGGTGTTGCCCGGTGGGTGCATTGCAGGGGCAGGGTCCCCTGCCGCTCATTTCGGTGTCCCCGGCCACTCGGCGCCGTCTGCGTCCTCTGCGGTGAAACGAGATTGTCGGCGGGGCCTCCCCACCGCGCGTGACCCCTCCGCTGTGGGCGGGGCGTCTCGCCCCGCGTTCGGCCGCCGCGGGCCGAGACGGCCCGTCGACACCTGTTGCGTTCGACGTTTACCTGCGGTGAGACCGGCCGCGGGTGTCTGAGGCTTGTCATTGACAACGTTCCGGACCGGGGTTAGATTTCCGGGGGAGATTGGTCCATCGGAGTGGGCACATGGCGGAAGGTCCCGTGCCCGGAAAGCAACCCGAGGGAACGAGCGAACGGCTGCCGCGCGGGCTGCGCCTGCGGCTGACCGTGGCCATTCCGCTGGTGGTCACCTTCCTCGTCATGCTCTGCGGGTTTCTCACCCTGTGGCTGAGCTATCCGCTTTTCTTCACGTCGCTTCGGCCTGCGACGGCAGAGGCGGTGGAGCGGCGTGTCATTGTAGCTTTCGTGGCGATCGGAGGGTTCGCGCTGGTCTCGCTCGGGGCCTCGCTGGCGCTCGCTGCCTCGATCGCTAAGCCGTTGCGTGTGATGGCCGCTCGTATCAAGGCCCTCGCAAGCACCAGCGCCGACGAGAAGGCGCGCGACCAGACCGAACTCGGCGCGCTCGGTACCGCCCTCGAGGGAGTGGTCAGTTCGCTCTCGAACCTGACCCTCGACAGGCAAATCCTCCGCAGCCTCGAGAGCGGCATCATGACCCTCGATCGCTCGGGGCTGGTGACCAGTTTCAACGCCGCGGCCTCGGCCGTCCTCGACTGCTCTTCCGCCGAGGTCATCGGCTCCCATCTCCGCGAGGTCATCCCCGACGAGCCGGCCAACCGTCAGTTCCTCGCCTCGGTGTGGGAGGCTCTCGAGGGCCGCGGCCGGGCCTCCTCGGCCGAGACGATGGTGCGGACCCGCCAGGGCCGTCAGGTGGAGTTGGGCTACAGCACAGCGCCCCTGCGCGACGAGGACGGGGCATCCACCGGGGTCGTGGTAACCTTCAAGGACCTCGGCGAGCGCAAGGCCGCCGAGGAGCGCCTGCGGCGGGCCGAAAATCTGGCGCTCCTCGGCACAATGGCCTCTTCCGTCGCACACGAGGTCCGGAATCCTCTCGCCGCCATCAATGGCCTCGTCGAACTGATCCGCGACAACTCCCCGCCCGACTCTCCCCACCGCCGCTATTGCGAGCGGATCATCCAGTCAATCGAGCGGATCAACCGCATATGCCAGGAGCTTCTGACCGTGGGCAACCCGGAGCCACGCGACGTGGCGCCCGTGGACCTCAACGCGCTGGCCAGGGAGACGGTCGAGTTGTGTCGCTACGACACCGGGCTGCGCGAGACAGTCGTCCACGAGGACTTCGCCCCCGATCTTCCCCAGGTCATGGGCGACCGCGAGCGCCTTGGCCAGGTCATCCTGAACATACTCCGCAACGCCTTCCAGGCAGTGAAGGAAGGCGGCGAGGTAACCGTCAGGACCCGGGCCGAAGGCGACATCGCGCGGGTCGAGGTCCACAATACCGGCCCGCCGATTCCCCCCGAGGTGCGAGAGAAGCTCTTCACGCTCTTCTTCACCACCAAGCGCCGCGGCACGGGGCTGGGCCTGGCGGTCTCGCAGCAACTGGTCCGCGCCCACGACGGGCGCATCCTGGTGGATAGTTCCCCGGAGCGCGGGACCACGTTCACGATCGAATTGCCCGTCCGGGCGCACAGGCTGGCAACAGTTGGTGGATGAAAATGGCTGATCACATCCTTGTGGTTGACGACGACGAACAGATGCAATTCATGCTCAGCGAGGCGCTCGCCGCGCGCGGCTTCGAGGTCGAGGTGGCCGAGAGCGCCGAGCGGGCGCTGGACCTCCTCGCTCAGAGGCCCTTCGATGTTGTCCTTCTCGACATTCGCCTCGAGGGCATGAGCGGCCTGGAGGCCCTCCCGCGCATACTTGCCCGCGACCCCCACCTGCCTGTGGTCATGATGACCGGCCACAGCTCGCGACAGGCGGCCATCGAGGCCATCGAGGCGGGCGCCTACGACTTCTTCGAGAAGCCATTCAAGATCGAAGAACTGACCATTGTCCTGCGCCGCGCCCTTGAGCGTCGCCGGCTGACCATAGAGAACATACAACTTCGGGACCGGTTCACCTTCGAGAACATCATCGGCGAGAGCGGCGCCATGCAGGCCGTCCTGCGTCTGGTCCAGAAGGTTCTCTCCACCGACGTCACTGTGCTCATCTGTGGCGAGAGCGGGACAGGGAAGGAACTGATCGCCCAGGCCATCCACTACAACAGTCCGCGGGCCGACAAGCCATTCGTGAGGCTCAACTGCGTGGCCATTCCCGAGACTCTTCTCGAGAGCGAACTCTTCGGCCACGAGCGCGGGGCCTTCACCGGCGCGGTGGCCCGACGGCCCGGGAAGTTCGAACTGGCAAACGGCGGCACGATCTTCCTCGACGAGATCGGCGACATGTCCCTCCACACCCAGGCCAAAATCCTCCGGGTGCTCCAGGAGCGAGAGTTCGAGCGGGTCGGGGGCTCCGAGACCATCAAGATAGACGTGCGAATCGTCGCCGCCACCAACAAGGACCTCGCCAAGGCTGTCGAGGAGGGCTCGTTCCGCGAAGACCTCTACTACCGCCTGAACGTCTTCTCGATCAACCTCCCGCCTCTCCGCGACCGCAAGGAGGACATCCCCCTGCTGGTCGGACACTTCGTGCAACACAACGCCCGCTACCTGGGCAAGCCTCTCGCCGGCCTGACCGCCGAGGCCATGAACATCCTTCTCGCCTACGACTGGCCGGGGAACGTCCGCGAGCTCGAGAACTACATCCAGCGCGCGGCTGTGATGGCCGAGGACGAGCTGATCGGCCCCGAATGCCTCCCTCCACACCTCCTGACCTTCAAGCCCAGGGTCGAGGAAGAGCCCGAACTGGAGCCCGGCAAGTCACTCGACGAGATGCTCGAGGGCCTCGAGCGGAAGCTCATCAGGGCCGCGCTCCAGCGCACCGGCGGAGTTCAGAGCCGGGCCGCGAGACTCCTCGGAATCACCGAGCGCAGCCTCTGGCACCGCATCAAGAAACTGGGGATTGACGTCGAGAGCATCAAGGCGGGAATTCTCGCCCCCCACGCTCCCCCGCGGGCGGCCGCCTCGGACCTGCCCAGCGAGACAACTTCAGAGCGCCTGGGTTGAGCCTCAGGCCTCGCCCGCCCACTCGCGCAGCCGCTGGGCCGAGGTCTTCACCGCCTCGGCGCCCGCTACTTCCAGGGTGGTCGGGCCGTCGAACCCGATCTCCAGCAGCGCCTTCACTATCGCTTCGATGCCAACCACTCCATCGCCCAGTGGGATGGCCGTCATGCCAGTGCCCATCATCGTCCCGCGCTTGGCCTCCATCTCGGCTGGCATGTCCTTCCAGTGGACGTGGCGGATTCTTTTCCCGAACGTCTTGACGTAGTCGAGCGGCTCGCTGCCCCCGAGCCAGGAGTTCCCGGTGTCCAGACACACCCCCACGTTCTCCTCGTGCCCGAGTGCCTCGAGTGTGGCCGCCATGCCGTCAACGGTATCGGTGACCGGGCCGTGGGGTTCGATGAGGAGTTCTATGCCCAGTTCGGCTGCCCATCGGACTGGCCAGTAGAGTTTCTCGCGGATCAGGAGGAGCCGCTCGCTTTGGCTGAGGTCGTGAGCGAAGTCGGTGTTCGGTTCGTTTTCGGTCGTGATGACCTGCCCGACGCCCAACAGGCGAGCGAGGCGGATGGCCTTGATTATCTCGGTTGTCCCATAGGTTTCAGGGGCGGGCGGGTCGAGCAGATTGGCATGGGCACAGACGCTCGTGAGCGTTATCCCGGCCACCTCGGCCATCTCGCGGATGCGAGCCGGGTGGGCGTCGAGGCTTATCGAGGCCGTGAAGCCGTACTCGACACCGAGCATGCCACCATTGTGGTTGTCTGTCACGTCGGCGTACTTGATCCCGAGTTCGGCGATGGCCTGGAACTGCCGCGCCATAGACTGGAACGGCTCGACGAGCGCGAAGCATCCCACGATCATCTCGCTCCTCCTTTCGCTTCGGCCTTGTCTGCGGCCATTGTGGCCGGGTCGCCCGGCCGGGTCAAGCGCGTCTTAGTCGGTCAACCCCGCCCTCTTTCAAGGCCACGCGCGGTTTTCCTTGATGGTTTCGGGCTTTCCAGCACACCACCTGGTGGCACATCTATGAGGAAACCCGGGGACGGCACCGCGCCGGGGTGTGTGGGCTTTGGCACGCTTTTTGCACCGCAAAGAATTGCCAGGCGAGAAGGAAA
>CAYYCI010000234.1:0-6706 GCA_964470215.1 uncultured Planctomycetota bacterium | reverse complement strand
CTGCTCGAAGCTCGTCGTGTATATCGGGCCGGCAAGGGCACAAAAACCAACGGCGAGGAAGAGTAGGGCGAAGGTGCTTCGCATTTTCTGGCCTCCCTATTCTCTGTGAGGTGTACCGTGGCTGGGTCACCCGCGCCACGTCGGAGCTGCGGGTGCCGACAGTCGTCAAGTGGACTCTGCTGCTGCGTATCACCTCCCTTCCAGAATTGGGGCGCGTGCCGTGGGTGGCATGGCCGACCTGTTGCTCTGTCGTCGTACCATCTTCTTTTTGACTTGTGCTTTTCTCTGCTTTCTCGGTTTCGCCCATAGGTCGTTGGCCTCGGAGTTACGGTGCCGGAGATTCACCTTCCTCCCTTGGGACTGAGCCATCCGTGGCTGAGGGGGAATCTTCCGGGGCGTTAGGGGGTAACCCGCGGCCGCGTTCCCGGCTATGGTGAGTTCGATTTCCAAAAACCCTCCGGACTTGTTTTTATGGGCAAGCAACGGGCGTGCCGGTCGCACAGCATTTTTTCAGAATAGGCCCTGATCGCCTAAGTCGCGGGCTCTGCGAGCCTTACGCGCTGGATTCGAGAGAGCGACTCGAGTGCCATTATGGCACCACAGGGGCGCGCGTTGACGTTCGGCAACGGGGGGATCTGGGAAAAGGTTGCATTTGGGGCTTAAGCCCTTGGCGGATAGGTGGTTAAGGGCGTGTTGACTTTTGGCAACGCCATGTTGACGGGCGTCAACACCCCAAACCCGCAAGAGGGGGGCGGCGCGCGCCCGCCCACCGGGGCGGCCTTACGACGAAGACCCACGTGCTGTGCGAAGGGCAGGGAAAACCTGTAGTCGTCGAGATCACACCCGGGGAGCAGCACGAGATGACCCAGGCCACCACGTTGCTCGACGGAGTGGCCATCGGGGGCAAGCCCGGCCCTCCCCGGAAACGCTTTCAGCGGGTGGCCGGCGACAAGGCATACGACAGCGAGCCACTGCGCAAGGACCTTCGGCGTCGAGGCAGCGAACCCATCATTGCCCACCGGCGGCGCCACGACGGGACATACCCTCCCTCGGCACAAGGGTTCGACAAGGAGACATACCGGCGCCGCAACGTGGTGGAACGCCTCATTGGCAAGCTCAAGGAGTTCCGCCGCATCGCCACGCGGTACGACAAGCTGGCGGCAAGCTTCAAGTCCTTCATCCTTATCGCATTCATCCGTCTCTGGCTGAATGACCTATTATCGTACACAGCCTAGCCAATATCCGAGCCTGTCCATCCGACGCGCAATACGTCGAGCCGTCCTTATGTGAGCCCGGTGGTGCGGGGCCGGGTTGGTTGCCCCGAGCCATCGGGCTCTTTTTCTGGGGCCCGCCTTCTTCTGACGCAGCTGCCGCTCCGCTGTCGCGCACTGGAATGCGGTAAAGGTCTCCGGCGGCGATCACTGAGGCAACAGCAGGTCTCCCGCAGCGGGCACGCCACAGATCCTCCATGCTCCCATCAGCGAAGTGCACTCCCGCAAGCAGCGAACCCCAGACGAGATCGAGCGGATAATCGTCCCACCCCCGCCCGGCCCCGCTCGGCCTCGCGGGTCAGCATCAGCTCCTCGTGGGCCAACGTCTTGAGCACGAGCACCAACCGTCCGAGGTTCCCCGGCTCCTCAAACGCGCGTTGAACTTGAAAGAAGCGAAAGGCCGGTTATAATAGATTTTGCGCCTGTAGCTCAGCTGGCAGAGCAGCGGATTCTTAATCCGCGGGTCGTGGGTTCGAATCCCTCCAGGCGTACCAAACCAAGACCCGGACCGCTGACCCTGGACGGTCCGGGTCTTTGTTTCGTCTGAGTTTCCTTCCCGCGCATCAGTCGGTTCTCGACGGTACGAGATACCCCCTCGCACAAAACCGTGCAGGAGGAAACCGCGTCTGCGTGCCGGGAGTTCCCACCCAGGGGGATTGTCAGGATCGGTCCGATGCATGGCGAGAGAGGGTGCTCGCTAGCATCCATCCAGCCCCTTCCCCCACAACAGCATTCCCACGCCGCATTGGGGTCGTCGAAAAGGATTGGAGATCGCGCGACCACCTGGGCTATGATAAGTGGCAAAGGCTATTGCAGCGCGGGGTGAGGCATGAGAAAGGTGAGCTGGGGTTTCTGGGTTGGGGTCTTGGTGGCGGGCTGCGCGATGCGGGCGCCGGGCTCGCGCATTCCTTCTCTATCGTGGGCGCCCCGCTCGGGGTGGGTGAACGTCAAGGAACTGGGGGCACGCGGCGACGCCCAGACCGACGACACCGCCGCAATCCAGAAGGCACTCGCCTCCGCCAGGAACGGCTCGACGATCTACCTGCCCCCGGGGACCTACAAGGTGACCGCAACGCTGAAGTTGACCGGGCCATTGGTCGGTGTGTCGGTCATGGGGCACGGCCGCGGAACGATCCTCCTCTGGGATGGCGCGCCGGGCGGAACGGTCCTGACCGACGATGGGGTGGCCTACTCACGCTTCGTGGGCATACAATTCGATGGTCGTGGGCGAGCGGCGGTCGGCTTCCGCCACGCCTCCTTCCATCGCTTCGAGACCGAGGTGCGCCACCAACACCTGGCCTTCAGAGGATTCACCGATGCCGCTGTGCTCGCAGATCCCCGGGACAAGTACGCGCTGGCCGAGACCTCCTTCGAGAACTGCCTCTTCGAGGACTGCCGTCGGGGAGTGGTCTTCGTTAGTTTCAACGACTACAACTACACCTTCGACGGCTGCGAGTTCCGACGGTGTGGGACGGCAATCCAATGCGAGCACGGCAACTTCTACGCCCGCAATTGCCACTTCGAGGGCAGCAAGGTCGTGGACGTCCTCGCCAGGCCGGAACACGGCTCTTCGATCCGTCGTTGCACGTCGGTCGGTTCGGCGGCTTTCCTGCACTATGCGAATCCCGTCTCGCCGATGACCGTCCAGGACTGCCACGTTGCGGCCTGGCGCGACGAGAAGGGGGCAATTGTCCTCGGTGGGGCGCCCGTGCTGCTTTTCGATTGCACGTTCACCGGCGGACCGCCCGGCAAAGCGCCCGTCAGGATCACCAGGAAGGGGCAGCGGCTGATCCTCTCAGGTAATCGCGCCGAAGGGACCGACCTTCTCCAGCCGGACCACCGCGCCCGGGTCTATGAAATCCCGCCTGGACAGCGGGGTCCGTGCCTCCCTTCGGCAAGACGGCGATTCCTTCGAGAGACCGAGCGGGTCGCCACGAAGGTCTTCGATGCCAGGCGAGATTTCGGCGCGAAGGGCGACGGGCGCTCCGACGACACGGCCGCCATCCAGAAGGCCATCAACGCGGCCAGCGCCGAGGGTCGAGGGGCCATGGCCTATTTGCCCACTGGCACATACGCGATCACACGCACGCTGCGAATCTCCGGCGACCACTTCACGGTTGGAGGCACGGGTTTCATGGGCCGCCTGGTCTGGAAAGGGCCGGAGGGCGGCACGATGGTCGAGGTCCGCGACGCTGACGACGTGACCATCGAGGGCCTCTCGATAGGGAGCCGCGACGCAGGGCAGATGAACAACGCCGTGGATATCCTCCATCTCGGCTCGAACCGCCCCTCGCGGGTCACCTACGACGGGGTGTTCGTCTATGGGATGTACCAGAAGCAGCCCTTCAGGAAAGGCATCCACTTCCGCGGCCTGGACTCGGACGACGTGGTCGTCGTGCGCCATCTCCAGGGCAACGTCCGCATAAGCGACTGCGCCCGGGCGACCTTGCTCTTCAACTGCTCGTTCGAGGGCAGCGTGGTCGTCGAGGGCAAGGGGACGCGGCGCGACGGGTTCCTGGGCTTCATGACGCGGCTTTGCACCATCGCGCCCTACGCCCTCTACCTTCGCGACAACCAGAGCATCGTGGTCAGCGACTTCTATCTCGAACAGGGCGAGAACGGCTTCCACCTGGAAGGCTCGCCGGCCTTGCCGCCTGGGCGCGCGATCATTCAGGGAGGGAAAATCCAGTTCAACGTCCCGAAGGATAAGCCCGATGCGGGCGTCGCCCTCGACGTCCGCGGCTACGCAGGCAAGGTTTTCCTCGGGCCAGACCAGTTCTACGTCGAGCCCTCCCGCGCGCGAATCATCCAGCAGGGAACCGCGCCGGTCGAGATTCTCCTGATGGGCAATTGCTTCTACAGGACGAGCCTCGAGGTCGAGAAGGCCGCAGCGACCGTCGGGTTCGTGGGAAACGAGGGGGTGGCCGTGGGGCCGAAGGACGAGGTGCTGTCCTACGAGCACCGCGCATCCGACACAATGACGTCCGAGCAGCTCCGCCGCCTGGCCGAAGCGCTCGATGACCTGCGCCGTCTGGGAGAACTCGACCTACGCCTCAACCACGCCCAGACGCAATAGGCGCCCGCGAAGACACACCAAGGACACGAAACGCTCCTGTGCCCGTTGGTGTCCCTGCCTGTCCGCAACGTCCACCCCGTCCACTATCTCCGTGCTGCGGCTCGAGCTCAAAGAGGCTGGGGCTGTGGACTTTCCTTATTGTCTCAGCTCACCTTCTGGGACAACACGAGGGAAGCGCACGGTTTGACTTGTCCCCCGCGCTGCGCTAAGCATTTGCCAACCAATCTTGTAAGGAGGCGGCGAATGAACCGGCTCTTCATGCTGAATCCCGGGCTTGGAACCCTGCCGCTGCTCTCCGATGCCGAGACCCGCTCGGTCTCGGCCGAAAACCCCGACGGGGCAAGAGGCGGCGGCGCGAAAGAAGTCCCAGGACCAGAGAGCGCTGCCTCCATGCTCGGAAAGGGCTGGAAAGTCCGGCCCTGCACCACCCTCGAGGCAGGCTCCACCACGACCCTGGCCGACATCGAAGGCCCCGGGGTCATCCAACACATCTGGATGACCGTCCGCATCGAGGCCTTCCGCGACACGGTCCTGCGCTTCTACTGGGACGAGGAGGACTCCCCGTCCATCGAGGTTCCCTTCGGCGACTTCTTCGCCAACGGCCACGGCCTCTACTACCCGGTCAACTCGCTGCCCGTGGCGGCCAACCCGGCTCGCGGCCTCAATTCCTACTGGCCGATGCCGTTCCGCAAGCGGGCGCGAGTGACCATCGAGAACCAGCGCCCCGACGACATCGGCGGGTTCTTCTACCAGATAACCTACGCCCTCGGCGAGATTCCCGACCAGGCCGCATATCTCCACGCACAGTGGCGACGCGCGATGACCACCCGCGAAAAGCCCGAACACACCATCCTCGATGGCGTCAAGGGCCAGGGCCACTACGTGGGGACATTCCTAGCCTGGACCCAACTCTCCAACGGCTGGTGGGGCGAGGGCGAGATAAAGTTCTTCATTGACGGCGATGGCGAATACCCGACCATCTGTGGGACCGGCACCGAGGACTACTTCTGCGGAGCCTGGGGCTTCGCCGGCCAGACCTACTCGACCGCATTCACCGGCTACCCCCTCTACGAGAAGGCCGAGGGACACGTCCCGCGCCACGGGCTCTACCGCTGGCACGTCCTCGACCCCATTCGCTTCAAACGCGACCTGCGGGTCACCATCCAGGCTCTCGGTTGGTGGCCGAACGGCAAGTTCCAGCCGCTGACCGACGACATCGCCTCGGTGGCCTACTGGTATCAGGCCGAGCCCCACGCGCCGTTCCCCGCCCTGCCGCCGGTCCACGAGCGCTACTCGCGCTGAAGGAGAGACCAGATGAAGCGCCTCATCGCTCCCCCGCCCACCCCGATGTGCGAGGATTTCTCGCTCGACCTCTCGCCCATCGAGCGACAGGTCGAACTCCTGGTCGAGAGCGGGGTGAGCGGCGCGTTCGTCTGTGGCTCGACCGGCGAGAGCCTCTCCCTGACGGTCGAGGAACGCAAGGCGGTGGCCGAGGAGTGGGTGAGGCTGGCGCCGGAGAAACTCCAGGTGATCGTCCACGTCGGCCACAACGCCCTCCCCGCGGCGGTCGAACTGGCCGCCCACGCCCAGAGGATAGGCGCGGGCGCCATCGCGGCCATGCCCCCCTGCTACTTCAAGCCCCGCGCGGCCGAGGCCGTGGCCGACTGGTGCGCCCGCGTGGCATCGGCAGCGCCTGACCTGCCCTTCTACTACTACCACATCCCTGCCATGACCGGGGTCCACATCCGCGTCAGCGACCTGCTCCGCATCGCCGCCGAGCGTATCCCGAAACTGACTGGTGTGAAGTACACGTGGGAAGACCTCTCGGATTTCGCCCTCTGCGTCGGGATGGAGGGTGGCCGGTTCGAGATGCTCTTCGGCCGCGACCAGATGCTCCTGGGCGGGCTGGCGATGGGCGCCAGGGGTGCGATCGGCAGCACCTACAACTTCGCCGCACCACTCTACCTCGGCCTCATCGAGGCATTCGAGGCGGGAGAGATGGAACGCGCCCGGAGCGAGCAGCGCCGCGCCACCCGGTTGATCCTCACCCTGGCGCGACACGGCGGCCCGGAAGTCTTCAAGGCGGTGATGAAACTCGTCGGGCTGGACCTCGGCCCCTCTCGCCCCCCGCTCCCGACCCTCACGCCGGAGCAACTGGAGGCCCTCCGCGCCGACCTCGAGTCCATCGGCTTCTTCGACTACTGCGCCCGCAGACGTTGACGCCGGTGCCGGCTGCCACGCGCGGCCGCCACCTTGGGCCGCTGAACGTGGATAGCCCGCGGGCAAGCGGTGCCCGGCTCACCAGGAGCCCGACGCCGCGTGTGCCCTGTGGCCAGCCCGGGTATGTTGGCCGGTTCTG
>CAYYCI010000233.1:0-6731 GCA_964470215.1 uncultured Planctomycetota bacterium | reverse complement strand
GCCGACCGCGGCGGCGAACATTCTACTTCGATCCGCTGCCGCACGCAAGGGCTCGGCCTCTAGCGCTGGCGCATGATGCGGATGGCTATCAGGAGGGTGAGCGGGAGGATGGAGAAGAGGATGATGAGTGCGAGGACGACGGTGCCGCGGGAGGTGCGGTGGGTGGGGCTGGTGCGGCGCGGCTTGCGCTCCTGGGGTCGAGCCGCGGTCGCTTTGTGGGTCTCCTCGTAGCGGCGGATGACCGCCTCCTTGTTCTTCTCCCACCACTCGGTCCATTTCTTGGTCTCTGGTCCGATGCTGGCCCGACAGATTCGGCGCAGGGCGGCGTGGGCGGCCTCCTGGACCCGGGGGTCGGCGTCGGTGAGCGCGGCGATGAGGTGCTCGACCGCGCGAGGGTCCCCGATCTTGCCCAGAGCCACCGCGGCGTTCAGGCGGACGGTCTCGTCCTTGTCCCACAGGAGGGCGCACAACGGTCGGACGGCTCGCGGGTCTGCGAGTATGCCGAGCCTCTCGGCTCCATAGGCCCTGGCGGCCCACTGTGGCTGGCGGAGGGCGGCGATGTAGGCGCGGACGGGGTCGCCGCCGACCTTTTCTTCAATGGTCCTGGCGGCTTGTTCGATCTCCCACCAGCGCTTCCACTTTGCCGCGTCGGCGCCGTAGTCCTCGCCGGAGATTCGCTGGAGGGCCCTGGTGGCCTCGAAGCGGACGTCGGATGCCGGGTCTTTGAGAGCGAGGATGAGGGGCCGGACGGCTCGGCGGTCGCGGATGACGCCGAGGAGTCTGGCGGAGATTCGCCGCACCTCCTCGCTGCGGTGGCGGAGCGAGAGGACGAGGGGTTCGACCGCGCGCGGGTCGCGGATTTCCAGGAGCGCGCGCTCGGCCGCGTCGCGCACCGGGGGAAGGTCCTTGAGGGCCTCGAGCATCGCCTCGAGGGTTTTGGGGTCGCGCAGCTCACCCAGCGCCCCGACGGCTTCCTTTCGCACCTCGACGTCGGAGTCGTGGAGTGCCTCGACGAGCGGCTGTGCAGCTCGACGGTCGCCCAGTTCGCCGAGGGAGCGCGCCGCCTGGGCGCGGACGCGCGCCTCCGGGGCCTTCAAGAGAGGAAGGAGGGCTGGGACGGCCGCGGTGTCGCCGATTCGGCTGAGCGCGATCGAGGCGTTGACCCGGACCGTCGGGTCCTGGTGTTTGAGTGCCTTGAGGAGTTCGGGAATCGCCCTGGTGCACAGGCGCCCGATGGCGAGCGCGGCCTCCTTGCCTGGCGAGGTCCTCTGTTCCTTGTAAAGCCCCATGAGGACCTTACGGGCGTGCTCGAGCGGGCTTTCGGTCGAGGTCTTCTCCCATTCGAGGCTCACGCTGTCGTCGAGCATCGAGAGGAGAAAAGGAATGGCCGGTTGCGCCAGGTCGCCCATCTGGCCGAGTCGGACCGCCGCCATTCCGCGGACCGCGGCATCGGGCGAGTAGAGTTGCTGGATGCGCCGACGGACTTCGCGCGGCGCGTCCTCGGGGATGCGCTCGCGGGGAATCCTGGGGCCAAAGGCCAGCGCCAGCCCCTCCGCCAGGGTGATTGCGAGGGTCAACGCTCTCAGAGTTCGCCTCATCGTTTCTCCGGGGTGGTAGTCGCGCCTGCCACACGCTTGCTGCCAATAGCAGTTTGACCCGATCGCCGCGACCTGTCAAGCACTCGCGTCCGAAGCAGGCGGCGCCCGATGACCCCGCTGGTCACCGAGTTGGCTTGCGGGCGAGGAGGAGGGGTTTCTCGCCGAAGAGGAGGTCGGGGGAGAGGACGTGGCGCGCTATCTCGGTCGCAAGGTCGCCGTGGCCGGCACGTCGCAATTTGCCCAGGAGGCTCTGGGTTGTCGCCCACACCGGCAACCACAACACGGGGGCCAGCAGGAGGGCCGAGGTGCTGTACTTGGCCGTCGCCACGCGCACCATGAAACGCAGAACATTGTACGGGACGAGAAAGACGTGGCCGAAGTGGCGCCGCCCGGTAAGCAACCTGAGCACCCGCCAGCGCGCGAGCCAACCACAACGCCGACCGAAAGCTTCTCGAGCGCCCCTTGTCCCAATCACCCACTGCGCCAGCCACGCGTCCTCCTCTCGAAGCCGTGGTATGGCTCGCGAGAACTAATGCCCTGCGCCTCGCCGAAATTTCGACGCCACGTTTGCAGTGATGATCAGCGCCTGTCAAACACCAGGGGAAGCGCGTAGCCCACCTGCGCCCAGGCGGAAACTCGCCCGCGTAGGCATCCTGCCGACTGGCCGCGCCTCGGAATGCTTCGCCTTCACACTGCGCCGAGACCTCAAGGCACCCCCACACGCCCCGCCAATCGACGCGCTCGTTCTCGCACAAGACACTGAACCGCGGCCGGCAAGCGCTGTAGTTTGACCACCCCCGACCGCGGCAGTATACTGCTAGTGATAAGAGTGAAATCGTCCTGGCCACACAGGTCGAAAAGGCAGGCTGTTGGTGTCTGCCCGTTTCCCCCAGATGCTCTCGGTCGTCGTCTGCACCTATAACCGCGCTCAATACCTCTCGCTGTGTCTCAAGGCCCTTCTCGCCCAGGATTACGAGGGCGCCTGGGAGATCATCGTGGCCGACGATGGCTCCACCGACCACACCCCTGCCGTGATAGAGCGGGCAAGGACCCGGAGCGGACGGGTCCCGTTGACGCATTGCTGGCACGAGCATGAGTGCTACCGCAGGGCCTACACGCTCAATGAGGGCGTGCGACACTCGCGCGGCGAACTACTAGTCTTCCTCGATAGCGACTGCATTCCAGCACAGGGCCTCCTCGCCGCCTATGCATTGCGGGCCTCCACCACAACTTTCTGCCTCGGAGGCGTCTTGCGCCTGAGAAAAAAGTTCACCCAAGAAATCCTGCGAACGTGTGACCACCTGGATCCGGCCGACTTCTGGGATCAGGCCAAGCAAGCGAGGCACTCCGAGCCGCGTGCCCGTCGCCGTTTTTGGAAGCGGCACATCCAGACCGTCGCCTACTGCGCCCTCGGAGTGGGCAGGCCGCGTATCTGGGGCGGCAATTGGGCCTGTGGAAGGGCGGCGTTCGAGCGAGTGAACGGCTTTGACGAGTCCTTTGTCGGATATGGACAAGAGGATTCCGATATCCGTGACCGCTTGGTTCTTGCGGGGTGTCGCGCCGTGGCTGCGCACCGCGCCGCGCGCGCCTTCCACTTGTGGCACCCTGTAGATTTTCGAGCCCGCCGAGAGGCGCGCGGCGTGAACGGCAACCGCGACTACTACCACACACGCACCCTCACGCCGCGGTGCGCCGATGGCCTACGCAAGGAAGGCAACCCACCCCGGGCACGACAGGCGGACGTGCGGTGAGGCAGACACAGCGCCGCGCAGGGAGGAGCCCATGCCGGTAGTCTACACCCTGCACGCGATCTCGCCGCCCGGCGCGGCTCCCCAACGGGGCGCACTCCCGCTGGACGCATTCGAACGCCAACTGCGCGGCCTTCTGCGCCTCAAGGTCCGTTTCGTGCGCCTCGCCGACGTGGCCGCATGGCTGAAAGGGGAACGGCGTCTTCCTCCGCTCAGCAGCGTATTGACCTTCGACGATGGCTACGGGTGCGTGCGCGAACTGGCCTTCCCCCTGCTCGACCGGCTCGGCTTACCACGAGCCGTTTTCGTGATCGCCGGCCTGGTAGGACGCTATAGCAACTTCTATGCGGAGAAAGGCGGACCCGTGCGCCGACACCTTGACGAGAGCGAGCTGCGGCTCATGACGCGCAACCCCCTCGTCGAATTCGGCGCCCACGGCCTCTCACACGTCAACCTTGCGCGCGCCGACCCGCGGCAACTCGCGGCCGAAACCGCCGGCGCCAAAGAACGCCTTGAGAAACTTCTCGGCACCGAAGTCCGATACTTCGCCTACCCCTACGGCGCCGTCTCGCCGAGAGCCGCTGAGGCCGCGCGCGACGCCGGTTACGCGCTGGCCTTCACCACCGTCAAGAGGAAGATCACGCGCGGCGCCGAGCCTCTCCTGCTGCCAAGGGTCAACTGGGGCCGGCGCGCCTCCACCCTCAGGCTCCTCAAGCATCACTTTCTGCCTTGACCACGCCGCCCTGCCCCGACAACCGCTTCCCGCCTGGACAACCACACGGTCATGGCCCCGCCCGAGCGGTTGTCCCAGAGGCAATATGGGATGGCCCGCATCCTGACGGGCCTGACCTTCTCATCCTGGAGCGGGCGGTAGAGTTTGCCCGCCCAGCCCGCCGTTGAAGGGGCCAGGGCCTGGCCTTCGACGACCGCGCACCCGCCGAGGAGTTTGCGGTCGAGCCGGCTGGTCAATTTCGCCCTGTCCGGGAGAATGATCGATCGGGCTGGCGCCCTGTGGTCGCAATCCTCGAGACAGAAGACGACCGGGCCGCGCTGGAGCGCCACCCGCCCAACGTCCTCGGCCACGAGCGGATGGGCGACGATCCGCTCTACCGGCATCGGAAGCTCGAGCGTCACCGCGTCGCCATCTTGCCATGTCCGCTTGATGATAGCGTAGCCCTTGCGGACTGGCGGGCTGGCCTTGCGTCCGTTGACGCGGAGTTCCCATTTTCGCGCCCAGGCGGGGATTCTGAGCGCCAGGGCGAAGTCCACCGGACGCCTCGTCCCCACGCTCAACTCCACAAGCCCGTCCCACGGGTAATCGGTCCGCTGCGTCAGCGAGACCGTCTGGCCTGCGATGGCGGCCTTTGCCCTACCCTCGGCGTAGAGGTGGACGTAGAGGGAATGGTCGCCGCTCGAGTAGGCATATCGCCCCAGCGAGGCGACGAGCCTGGCGAGATTCGGCGGGCAGCAAGCACACCCGAACCAGGGCCGCCGATGATGATTCCCCGCCGAGGCCAGCGGGTTGACGTAGAAGAAGCCCTTGCCGTCCAGGCTCAGGCCGGAGAGCACTCCGTTGTAGAGCGCGCGCTCCATCACGTCGCCATAGCGGGCGTCGGCCTCGATTTGAAGCATTCTGTGGGCGAAGAAGACCAGGCCGATGGCCGCGCAGGTCTCGGCATACGCGCTTGCGTTCGGCAGGTCGTAGTCGCCGGTGAAGCGCTCGCCGTGGTGGGCCGACCCCACCCCGCCCGTCACGTACATCCTCCGCGCGGTCACGCTCTCCCACAGACGGCGACAGGCGGCGAGGAGGGCTTCGTCGCCGGTCTCCGCCGCGATGTCCGCCATCCCGCTGTAGAGGTACATGGCGCGGACGCTGTGTCCCACGGCCTCGGCCTGTTCGCGCACTGGCTTGTGGGCCTGGCAGTACTCGTACGAGCCCGGCCAGTAGCGGCGAGGGTCTTCGCCGCGGGCGCGCGCCTCCTTGTCGAAGTAATGCGGACGACGGCCCCGCTCGTCAATGAAGAACTTCGAGAGTTTCAGGTAGCGGGGGTTGGCGGTGGCGCGGTAGAGTTTGACGAGGGCCAGTTCTATTTCCTCGTGGCCTGGATAGCCGCGCTTCTTCCCCGGCCCGAAGATCGAGGCGATGTGGTCGGCGAAGCGGCTCAGCGCCTCGAGGAACTTCCGCTCCCCCGTGGCCTCGTGGTGCGCGACCGCGGCCTCCATCAGGTGGCCGGCGCAGTAGAGTTCGTGCCAGTCGCGCAGATTCGTCCACCGCTTCTCCGGCTCGACCACCGTGAAGTGGACGTTGATATAGCCGTCGGGCTGTTGCGAGGCCACGATGAGGTCCACTATGTCGTCCACCAGTTTCCGCAGTTTCCGGCTGCGGTTTGTCGTCAGGATGTAACTGGCGGCCTCGAGCCACTTGGCCACGTCGGAGTCCCAGAAGATGTGGGGCGGGTCGCCCTTGCCCGGCTTCCATTTCAATCGGAAGGCGTCGAGACGCCCGGTCTTCTTCAGTTGCTCGTAGGCGTGGTAGATCGTCGCCTGGCGGTTGACCTTCTGGCGCTGAGCGAGGAAGCCGCCGGTGAAGGCCACGTCCCTGAGCGGCAGCGGCGTCAGTCTCCATCGAGGCGTTGCCATAGCGTCCTCCTTACGGCTTGTCGGTGACGCGGAGCTCGGTGACCGGGACGCCATCGCTCCAGCGCCCCATGAAACGCTGCTGTGGGGTATTGCCGAGCGCGAAGGCCCGGTTCTTGCCATGGAAGGCCAGGTCGGTGAGCGCGTCGAAGAGCTTCCAGTAGGCGTAGAAGTCCAGGGCGTCGCTGCCTGCGCTGGGCCTTCTCCGCCTCGGGCCCAGGAACGAACAAGGGCTGAAGTGGTCGGCCACCAGTGGCGGCTGGCCGTGGCGGTCGGTGCGGACCACCACGAAGTCCTTCCGCTCGGGCGCCACGCGGCTCGCCCCGTAGAAAATCTTCCTGGCCTCGGTCCTGCGCACCACCCGGTCCTCATCCCCGACCACGACGAGCATGTAGGTTTGTGGCGGGATCTTCCGCAGGTCGGCGGCGGGGAAGAACGGGCTGCGTCGGCCGCCGAGCCCCCGACCCGGCTGGACAACCATCACCGCCCTGGCCACCGGCAGGCCCGCCTCGGCCGCCAGGGCGGCCATGTCCGCGGCGATCGCCCCGCCCGCCGAGTGGCCGACGAGCGCGAAGCGCGAAGTGTCAGGCGCCACGTGCCCCCCCTCGCGGAGCCGTCTCAGGGCGTCCTTGACCGAGGCAATCGCGTTCGGCACGAACTCCCGCGGCGGGGTGAGCAGCCCTTCCTGGTACCTCGGGAAGACCACGATGTTGCCCCTTCGGGCGAGGTGGCGAATCCACCCCAGGTA
>CAYYCI010000232.1:0-6745 GCA_964470215.1 uncultured Planctomycetota bacterium | reverse complement strand
GCCCACGCGCAAAGGGCTGCTATGGCCGCCAGGAGAACGCCCGGCCGGATGGAGCGCCGCGTGTTCATCACTCAGCGGAGGTCTGGTAGTTGATGCGGGTCGGGCCTTCTTGTTTGATGATCCCGACGCTGAGTTGGCGTTTGCCTTTCTTGTACATGAGCATGAGCATCTGCGGGGTGTCGAAGGTGGACTCGAGGCTCCAGCCCTTGGCCTTGACATCCGCCTTGCAGGCTTCTATGGCCTTGGCCCGCTCGTCGCTGGTCTGGACTATCAGGGAGAAGCCATCGGACAACTTGTATGAGGCGATAATGGAAGCGCCCTTGTAGAGGGGAACATCCTGTGGGAAGCCCTCTGGGATGCCCGCTCCGCCCTTGGGCGCGATGACCACCTTCTCGCCACTGCTCTCGGTCATTATGACTTTGCCTTCTTTGATTTCGGCCTTGGTTTCGCCCTCTTTGGGTTTCTGGGCCTGGGTCTTGGTGGCGGGTTGTTTCGTCTCGGAGGGTGGTTGGGTGGTCTGGCTTTTCTCGCCGCAGCCGAAAGTCAAGGCCAGCAGCGCCGCCAACGCGCAGGTCAGTTTTCTCATCGTCCTGCTCCTAACGTCTTTCGTGGCCACGCGATTGATCCGCCATTTCCCCCGCTGCCCGAAGACTAGCACCGGCCAGCCCCATAGTCAAGCCGCCCGCATGGTCCAAAAGGGCATAACACCCACGCCCTCGGCGCGCTGCGGGCCATGGCGCAACCAGATGCGGATGTTCTCGACCGCGGCGATCAGGTAGTCCTGGGGCTTCTGACGCCAAAGGCGCCTCGACCGTGACCGCCTGAAACCGTGGTTGTTGGCCGCGTCGGCGAAACTGCGCTTCATCAGGTGCTCGCGACGCCGGCGGTCTCGCTTCGCCGCACCGCTGCGGGCCTCGGCACCCGCCTTCGGGAGAGCACGTGTGAGCGCCCCGCGCCCCTGCCCGAGGGCCTGAGGGACTGGACCATCGCCCCGTAAGGTGGATGGGGGGTCAGGCTTTGATCCCCACCCTGCGGCCCCGCTTGTTGCTCTCGATGGCCGCGAACACCATGGCGAGGGATTTTATGTTGTCGTGGCACTCGGTCTGGGGGATTTTGCCGGTTCTGAGGAAAGCGAGCATTTCGCGTAGCGCGCCGCGCATGGTCGTGTGGCGCATCCGCGACTTCGCCACGCGCAAGGGCTTCAGTGGCCGACTGAAGCCTTCCTTGCCCCCCACGACCTCACCGCGGGGGTCGCCATCGCGCTCGTAGAGGAGCGTGCCGCGGTCGCCCACAAGGCGCCAGTCACCGTTCCAACTCGTCTGGCAGCCCTCGGCACACCAACTCCCCCGATAGGTGAACACCACGCCGTCGGTCATCTCGAAGATGCAACTCGCCGCGGCGTCGCCCTTGTACCACGAGCCTTTGGGGTTGAACTCCTTCGCATAGACCGCCACGGGGTCGGCGCCACCGAGGTAGCGCGCGAGGTCGAAGTGGTGGATGGCCATGTCGAGAATCAGGGGGCTGGGCATCTCGGCCCGGAAGCCGCCGAAGTGGGCGCCGATGTAGAAGTCGCAGTTGATCGTCGTCAGGGTGCCGAGCCGGCCTGCGGCCACGGTGCGGCGGATGGCGTCGTGTTTCGGCTCCCAGCGGCGGCTCTGGCTGACCATGTAGAGTTTGCCGGTTCGCTCGGCGGTTCCGACCATCTTTCGGGCTTCGGCCATCGAGGCGGCCATCGGTTTTTCGCTGACGACATGGCAGCCGGCCTCGAGCGCGGTGCATGTCACCTCGCAGTGGGCCTCCGGCACGGTCAGGTCAACGACGAAATCGGGCCTGGTGCGCTCGAGTGTGGCCGCCAGGTCGGTCGAGACCTCGGCGTCGAGGCCGAACTTGGCGACCTGGCCCTCGGCTGCCTCCCGCCGAATGTCCACCACCGCCACGACCTTCACCTTCTCGGCGATCAGTTGTCGGAACCAGACGTTCGAGATTCCGCCCGCTCCCACGACCACGCACCGCTCGCGAGCCAATTCTTGCTCCTTTCGACCAGATGGGGAGAGCTCGACCCGCCCACCATGCCCGATGCCCGCCGGGCGGTCAAGTGCCGGGAGGCCCCTACTTCGCCACGGCGTAGAGGTAGCGATGGCAGGCGATGTAGAGAACTCCATTGGCGGCCACGGGGGTGCAGTGCATGGGGGCGCGAAGGCGCACCTCGGCCAGGACCTTCTCGTCCTTGCTGGCGGCCAGGACGGTGAGTTTGCCGCTCTTGTTGCCCGCGTAGACCTTGCCGTCGGCCACCAGGGTCGAGCCCATCATCTGGGCGCCGGTGTGGTGGACCCAGTAGGGCTTGCCCGTGCGCGCGTCGAGGCAGTGGATGTCGCCGACGACATCCGACACGAAGACCAGGCCATCAACGACCGAAGGGGTGGCCATCGAGCGGTTGATCTTCTTGTAGCGCCAGAGGACGCCGGTCTTGGAGATGTCGCCGGTCTTCGTGGCGTCAATGCAGGTCAGGCAGCCGGGGCCGGGGCCGTGGCGGGTGTCCTGGCCGACGGTGACGTAGACGCGGTTTTCGTAGAAGACGGGGGTGCCGATGATTTCGCTGGGGCCTTCGTGGTTCTTGTTGTAGGGCAGGCGCTTGCCCTTGCGGACGCGGTACTCCGGCGGATTCGCGTCGCACTTCCAGACGGTGCGCAGGACCTTGACCTTCTTGCCGGGGACCGCGCGCGGCTCTGGGTCGAAGGCATAGCAATAGCCGTCGCCCCCGCCGAAGAGTATGAGGTCCTTGCCGCTGACAGTGGCCAGCGAGGGGGAGGACCAGTTGCCGTGGAAGGTGCGATGGCCGATGAGCGCGTCGTCGGCCGCCACCAGTTTCCCTGTGCGCTTGTCGAGCGCGATGAGGGTGGGAGCATCGGGAGAGGGCAGAATCTTGTGGCCCTTGTCCACGCCGTTGGACGTGCACACATAGAGGAGATTGCCGCGGATCAGGGGGGAGCAGTCGCAGTTGTCCTGGGTCCAGATGTCCAGCTCGTCCATCATGTCGTAGCGCCAGACCACATCGGCGTCGGTGGGCGTCAGGGGTAACGGCTTGACGCCCGCGAGCGGGTCGGTGACGGGCTTGCGGCCCTTCGGGGGCTTGGCGACCTTGTCCACCACTCGCGCGGCGATGAGGCGGCCTTCGTCGGTGAAAGGGCCGTCGTTGCCGTCGGCCAGCCCGTCGGCGTCCAGACACAGCACATCGCAGCGGCTCGTGACGATGTAAACGCGGTCGCCCTCGACGGTGGGCGAGGACGTGACGCCGAGGCCGCGGAAGTCGCCATTGAAGTTGCTCACCTGGCGGAGTTTCGGGGCGACGAGTTGCCAGAGGAAGCGCCCCGTGGCCTCCTCGAAGCACATGAGCACGTGGCGGTCGCCCTCCAGGCGCGGGTCGCGGGGCGCGCCGTTATTGGTCCCCACGAAGACCTTGCCGCCGGAGACGGTGGGCGTGCCATAAGTCTCGGTCCCAAGGCGAACCGCCCACTTGAGGTTCCTGGGGGTGGCCATCTCGGGGTGTGGGCTGCCCGACTTCCACTCCCCGGGGTCGAACGAGGCGGGTAGGTTCTTCTCGCACGAGACCATGTTGCGGCAGGGCCTTCCGCCCCACTGGGGCCACTCGTCGGCCCGGGCCGCCGCCAGAAGGCAAAGACAACAGAGCATCACGCAACGTTGCACGAGTCGCTCCTTAGCAACCAGCGACGGGCGGATTATAGCAGGAGGCGGTCGGGAAAGGAAAAAGGCCCGTCGGCACACCGCCTCCTGCCCCGGCATGCTGATTTCGGGATGGAGCGCGCGGACCTCAGAGGCCCCGCCCACAACGACACTCGTCCCACCCGACGTCTTGCCGTCCAGAGAGGGGCTTTGGTATGATACCGGCGGAGAGAAACGATGCGTCGCTCCTACGCCAATCTACCCCTCCACGGCGGCAAGGCCCCCCGGTGGCTCTTCAACCGCATGAGGCGGCTCGCGGGGGCCATCGCCGAGGCCATCTGCCGGGACTTCGGCCCCGAGGAACTCCTCGTCCGAGTCTCCGACCCGTGGTGGTTCCAGGCGTTCGGCTGCGCCCTGGGCTTCGATTGGCACTCCTCCGGCCTGACCACCACCGTCTGTGGAGCGCTCAAGGAGGGCACGAAGCCCTTCGCAAAGGAGGTCGGCCTTTTCGTCTGTGGGGGAAAGGGCGGGCGCTCCCGTAAGACCCCCCAGGAAATCCAGGATGCCTGCGAGACCACTGGTCAGGACGCCGACAGGCTGGTCTATGCCTCGCGGATGTCGGCAAAGGTGGATAGCGCCGCTCTCCAGGACGGCTATCAACTCTACCACCACACCTTCTTCTTCACCACCACGGGCCGCTGGGCGGTCGTCCAGCAGGGAATGAACGAGACGACCCGCTACGCCCGCCGTTACCACTGGCTGGCCGACCGGGTCGAGGACTTCGTCTGCGAGCCCCACGCGGCCATCGCCTCGGAGCGGAGAGGCGCGGCGCTCAACATGGTCGCCGCCGAGAGCGATGGCTCCCGCCGGGCCACGGCCGACGCCGCTCGCACCCACCCCGACAAACTCCTCGAGGAGGTCTCCTCCCTGACAGCCCTGACCTTGCCGGCTCGCCACGAACTGCTCCTCCGCGACATCCATCCCGCCCATCTCCACAAGGTCCTGTTGACGACCTACGAGCGGCAGCCCGAGGACTTCGAGCGCCTGTTGTCGCTGAGGGGCGTGGGGCCGAAGACCATCCGCAGTCTCGCCCTGATCGCCGAGTTGATCTACGAGGCGCCCGCCAGCCGCCGCGACCCCGCCGTCTATAGTTTCGCCCACGGCGGCAAGGACGGCTACCCCTATCCAGTGAACCGCGAGGTCTACGACCAGACCATCGAGTTCCTGCGGATGAGCATCGCGCAGGCCAAGTTGGGCCAGAGCGACAAGCGCGACGCCCTCCGACAACTCGCCCGTTTCATCGCCCGTAGCCGAGGAGCCGTCCCGAAGCGATGACCAACCCGCGCCGGCTGCTCGTGCTTCCGCTCCTGGTCCTTGCCTCGTGTGGCCTTCCCGAACGCCGAGAGCCCGGCTGGCGCCTGGAGAGTTTCGTCATAGCGGCCCGCGGCGCACCACCGCCGCGCCCCGAGGCATATCGCAAGGCCGCCGCCGCGGGCATCCGGGTTCTCGGCGACCAGGCCGGACCGGAAGCCCTCGAGGCAGCACGGGCCGCGGGAGTGAGACTGCTCGTCGGCCGAATCGGCCTCGACCCCTCCGTCCTGCGCAAGAAGGAAGAGCGCGACCGGGTGGCCAGCACCCTCGCAGGCCTCCGCCGCGACCCCGCGCTCTGGGGCTACCTCCTCACAAGACCCGCGTTGGAGCCGGAATTGGAGGGGGTCGGGCTGGTCGCCGACTTCCTCCGCCGCCACGACCCCGACCATCCCCTGCTGGTGCCGCTGGTGCCGTGCGACGCATTCGTCGGCCCCGCCCTCGAGACCCCCCACTACGCCCGATACCTCGAGAAGTTCTTCGCTGCGGTCAAACCTGCCGTGCTCTACATAATCCACCTGCCGTTCCGCGCCCTCGGCCCGCCGCCCCTCTACTTCGAGAACCTGGAACTGATACGAAAGGCATCACTCTCCCGCGGCGTGCCCTTCCTGGTCACCATCCGGTGCGCCGAGATGCCAGGCATGGAAGCGGTCAGCGAGGCGAGGCTGCGATGGCTCGCCAACACCGCACTGGCCTACGGAGCGAGAGGCATCGTGTGGCTCGGCTACTACGGCCGCGGCGCAATGGTAACCCCCGAAGGCTTCGAGACGAAAGCCTACCGCTGGGTCGCCACGCTCAACCGCAACCTACAAGCGCTCGGAGGACAACTCTTCGGCCTCACCCCGACGGCCGTTTACCACGTGGACCACGTCCCATCGGGCGCCACACGCCTGCCCACCCACGGACTTCTCGGAGGCATCGAGGGGGGAGAATTCGTCGTGGGCATGTTCCGCGACCCCGAAGGCCGCGACTATTGCCTAATCATCAACAAGAGCCACCAGCGGTCCGTCGTCGCGCGCGTCACCATCAACGTGCCGTGTCGCAGTGTCGAGTGGTATGACCCCCGGGCCCGCCGCTGGGAGCCGATGGCGGCCGTCGCCGATCGCTTCCAGACCCGCCTCGAGATACCGCTGCCGCCTGGCGGAGCCCGCCTCGTCCGCCCGACCCCGGGCTGAGCGCCGGCTCTCCCGGATCAGGTCAACGCAGAAGGGAGGTATGCACGGCCACCCTTCAACCCTCCGGGTCCAGGACGGGCGAATCGGCGAGACTCTCGGAGCGGTGGCGCACGAGGTCCTCGAGGGCGTCCAGAGTGTCTTCTGCCAGGGCGAGCTTCGGTAACTTTTCGCGAAGGGCCCGCGCCGTTCGCTCCGGTCGGACCCGACGCTTTATGACCATGCTAAACGATTCGCCCTTGCGCTTCTCCCTGGCAAGCAACTTGTAGGCCTCCAAGCGGTGAATTCCTCGACGCCCATTCCGGCTGCGCGTATGAGCGCACGCAGCGTGCCGGGGGCGAGCTCGCGGTGCAAGAGCGTTTCGACGGTACCGTTCGCTTCCACCATCCCGACCACGGCTCCCTCCGCGCCACCCGCCTCGAGGACTGAACGTCTCCAGGAGAACCCCATGACGCTTGCATCGCGGCATGCTGTCTGCTACCGTCCCAGATGCCGGCGAGTCGCACTACTACGCCGGCGGCCAA
>CAYYCI010000231.1:0-6803 GCA_964470215.1 uncultured Planctomycetota bacterium | reverse complement strand
TCGAGAGCCTGGGGATGAGGAGCCTGATGCCGGCTCCAATGGACAATCTCGGCTCGCTGAAGAGGGTGAAGTTGTCCGTGACCGTGCCGGTGTCGGCGAAGAACACCCCGTAGAGTGTCCTGGCATAGATGGGGTAGCGGTATTCGGCGCTGAGGAGGACTCGGTATTTTCCGCCTTCGGGCTCGTCGTTGTCGTGGGGGCTGACGCCGCGGTAGTCGAAGCCGCGGAAGGAGGCGCCGCCGGCGTAGTATCGCTCGAAGATGGGGAAGCTGCCCAGGGCGTAGTCTATGCGGCCCTTGAGCGAGAAGACGCGCTCGTGGCCCTCGGGCCTCCGGCCGAGGGTCCAGAAGCGCGTGCCCCCGGCCCCCAGTTTCAGGCCGTAGGGGACGACGAACTCGGCGCCCATGTCCCACTTGTAGCCTCTGGTGGGGAAGACCGGGCGGTCGGTGCGGTCGCGGGTGACCGTGGCGCCGGCTCCGAGGACGAAGTGGGAGCCTTCGTCATCAATCGCGTCGCTGGGCGCCTCGGAATCGTTGACGTTGGTGACCGAGACGCTCTCGAGGCGGATGTGGAACGTCAGGTCGGTGTCGGGGTCGCCCTTGTATTTTCGGATGCCGCGGGTGAGGCGTATTCCGGCTCGCTGCTCGTCCCACTCGCCCTGGTCGCGGGTCCAGTAGTAGACGCTCCAGCCGAAACTCTGGTTGAGGTCTTTCCAGTATGGGTTTCGATAACTGATGATGAAGGAACTGTAGAGGGTTCCCGGGTAGAGTCCGATTCGGAAGTGTTGGCCAGCCCCGACGAAAGCGTTTCCGCTCAACAGGTCGCTCCAACTTTTGGGCTTGTCGCGCCAGTCGAAGTTCCTCTGGACGAGTTCGATGGCGCCGATCAGTGCCTCGGTGGTCGAGAAGCCGAGGCCGAAGCGGAACATGCCGGTCCGCGCCTCGGTGACCTCGACCAGGAGGTCGCGTTGGGCGTCCTTGGGCGGTTCGGTGGGCACGAGTTTGAGCAGGACGCTCTCGAAGAACTGGAGGCGGTCCAGGGCGCGCTTGCTCCGTTCGAGTTTGCGGACGTCGTAGACCATCCCGGGGAGGAGTTCCATCTCGTGGAGGATCACCTTGCGCTGGGTGCGGGGATGGCCGCGGGTGCGGATTGTGTCTATGGTTATGCGTTCGCCTTCCTCGATCTCGAAGCGCACGTCGAATGCGTCGCCGGCCGGGTTCAGTTGCCGTGAGGGGCGGACGACCACGTAGGGGTAGCCCCCCTCGTGGTAGAGGCGTTCGATGGCCTGGCGCGAGGCGATGAGTTTCTCGTCCGAGTAGGCCTCGCCGCGGCGAAGTTTACACACCTCGAGGAGGTAGTCGGTGGTGAGGGCCTTGTTGCCGACGATGCTCACCGAGGCGGTGGGGTACTGGCGGCCCTCCTCGACGATTATGGTGATGTCCACCTTGTTGCCGCGGCGGCCGCGGAAGACCCGCTTGTAGGTCACGCGCGCGTCGGGGAAGCCCTTGTAGCGGTAGTAGTCCTGGAGGGCGGCGATGTCGTCCTCGAAGAATGGCTCGTAGTAGCGGCGGCTGGTGAAGAGGGTGTCGCGCTTGGTGACCATGCGCCTGCGGAGTTCGCGGTCGGGGATGGCGCGGTTGCCCACGAAGCGGAGCCACTTGACCTGGTATTTGGGGCCCAGGTCCACTTTAAAGATGATGTCCACCTGGCGGGTTCCCGGGACTCGGGTGGTCTGCGAGATGACGGTGACGGCCTTGTAGCCCTTGCGCTGGCAGAAGGTGCGGATTCGCTCCTTGTCGGCGCGGTAGCGCTGGTCCTCGGGCAATTTCAGTTCGGCCTGGGGGACGGGTGAGCCTGGGCGCATCAGAAGGTCTTTTTCGATCTCGCGCGCCCACGAGCGCCCCGTGCCCTTGATCTTGACCTTGCGGACCCGCAGCGCCTCGGTCACTTCGATGATGACTCGGACGCCGGTGGGGATGGTCTCGAGGCGGTAGGCGGCCAGGTAGCCGCGGCGGAAGAGACGCGTGAGGTCCTCGTCGAGGGTGGCGCGGTCCAGGGGGGAGCCTTCCCGGGTTCTCAGGAGGTCCTTGATGACCCCGGGGTCGCCGGGGAAGCCTTTTACGACGATCTCGCGGACGATTGGCCTGGGGGGCTGGGCTGCGAGGGCGGCTGCCGAGATGGCGAGAGCAAGGAGGGCTGGTCGGCGGAGGCGGCTGCCCGGCGGTTCTCTCATCTGCTTACCCCGTTTCGCTCAGAAGGGCACCTCTTCCCGCGGGGCGTAGTCCTCGAAGCGGAGGTACTGCCGCAGGAAGGCGACGGTGACGGTCCCGGTGGGACCATTTCGCTGCTTGGCCACGATGAGGTCGGCCTCGCCTGGGCGGGCGCCGGGCTGGTAGTGTTCCTCGCGATAGATGAGGATGACCAGGTCGGCATCCTGCTCCAGGGAGCCCGACTCGCGCAGGTCGCTCATACGGGGAATGTGGCCTTCGCGAGCCTCGGTGGCCCTGCTCAGTTGTGAGAGGGCGAGGACGGGGACGTTGAGTTCGCGCGCGAGGGCCTTGAGCCCTCGGGAGATGATGCTTATCTCTTGCTGGCGGTTCTCCGCCGAGCGTTCCTCCATCAGTTGGATGTAGTCCACGACGACGAGCGCCAGGTCGGGCACGTTCATCTTCATCCGCCTGGCGCGGGTGCGCAGCTCGCGCAGGCTCAGGCCGGGGGTGTCGTCTATGTAGATCGGCGCCTCGTAGAGGTCTCCGGCCCGCGTGGTCAGGGCGCTCAGCTCCTCCTTCGGCAAGAGGCCACGGCGCAGGCGGTGGGCATCCACCCGCGCATAGCCACACAACAGGTGCCGAGCGATGACCATCTTGGACATCTCGAGGGAGAAGAGCAACACGGGCTTCGGCTCGTGGCGCTTCGGGGGGTTCCAGCCGCCCATCGCCACTCTGCCGGCGATGTTCAGTGCCAGGGTGGTCTTGCCCATCGAGGGCCGGCCGGCCACGATGATCAGGTCGGAGGGCTGGAGGCCGCAGGTCAGATCGTCGAGTTCGCGGAAGCCGGTCCGCAGGCCCGTGATGCGGTTCTCGCGGATGTTCTCGATGTCGGTGAAGATGTCCTCGAGGATGTCGCGCACCGCGGCGGCCTCGGCGAACTGGTCGCCCTGGCTGACCCGGAAGATTTCCTCCTGGGCCCTGTCGAGGAGTTCCCCGATGGTGATGGACTGGTCGTAGCAATCGCGCAGGATGGCGGTCGAGGAGTGGATGAGGCGCCTGCGCATCGAGGCCGCGCGGACGATGTTGGCGTAGTGTTCGGCGTGGGCGGCCGAGGGGACCTTCTCGACCAGTCCGACGAGATAGTCCGGTCCGCCGATGCGCTCGAGGTCCCCGCGCCCGGCCAGCACCTCGCTCAGCAGGACCAGGTCGGCCGGCTTGCCCTGGTCGAACAGCTCGAGGATGGCCTCGTAGATGACCTGGTGGTCGGCCGAATAGAAGTCCTCGCGCTTGAGGATGTTGGCCACATCGGCGATGACCCGGTTGTCCAGGAGCATCGAGCCGAGGACCGCTACCTCGGCCTCGAGGTTTTGTGGTGGGAGGCGGTCGGTGCCGGTGGCGGCGGTCGGCTCAGCCATGGCCTCTAGTCTGCAACTACCCACACCCGAACCGTCGCCGTGATCTCGGGGGCGAGCTCGATATCCACGGCGTAGACCCCCGTCTCCTTGATGTGCTTCTCCAGTTTGACGGCCTCTGGCTGGACCTCGTAGCCCTCCTCGCCGAGCGCGGCGGCAATCTGCGGCTCGGCGAGCGAGCCGAAAAGCGTGCCGCTGTCCGAGGCCTGGGCCGGGATGGTCACCGACACCGACTGGAGCCTCTCGGCGAGTTTCAACAGGGCCTCGCGTCGGCGCTGGGCCTCGCGCTGGGCGCGGCGCTTCTCGAACTCGAGCCGCATGAGGTTCTCTTTGCTCACCACGCTGGCGATCCGCCTGGGGAAGAGGTAGTTGCGGGCGTAGCCGGGCGCCACCTCGACGACATCGCCCGCCTTCCCCAGCTTCTCCACGTCCTTATGCAGCAACACTTCCATCGGGATTCTCCGAGCGAAAGGCGGCGGCTCAACGGCCCACGTAGGGCATCAGGGCCAGGAACCGCGCGCGCTTGATGGCCACCCGCGCCTTGCGCTGACACTTGGCGCAGTTCCCCGACCGCTTGCGCGAGAAGAGTTTGCCCTGGCTCGTGACCAACTTGCGCAGGACCGCTATGTCCTTGTAGTCAATCTCTGTGATCCCCTCCCGGCAGAAGCGGCAGCGGGACCGCTCACGCGGCCGTCGGAACTTCTTCCTGCGTTTCGCCATCGCCGGCTGTTCTCCTGTTCAGAACGGAACGTCGTCGAACGACTCCTCGTCGGGCGGCGGGGAGGCGGGCTCCCGGGGGCCCGGCTCGGGCGGCGCCCCGCGCGGGCTGATGAACTGAAACCTCTCGAGGACCACGCGCAACTTCGAGCGCCGCTGCCCGTCCTGGCTCGTCCATTGGTCCAGTTGGAGATGGCCCTCGAGGAAGATGGGGCGACCCTTGCGCATGTGTTCGTTGATTATCTCCGCGTTACGACCCCACGCCGTCACGTCCACGAAAGTCGTGCTCTCGCGGCGTTCGCCCTCCGGCGTGCGCCCGAAGCGGTTGACGGCGATCCGGAAGTCGGCCACCGCCTGGCCGCTCGGGGTGTAGCGCAACTCAGGGTCCCTGGTCAGGTTGCCCATCAGGATGACGCGGTTGTAGTTTGCCATCTCGCGTCCTCGCTATTGGTCTGCGGGAGGCTCGCCCTGCTCGGCGGGTTCCTCACCGGGTTGGTCGCCCGCTGGCTGGTCGGTCGGCTCTTCGGCCTTGCTCCCCTCCTCGGCGGACTGTTCGGTCGCTTCGGCCGGGGTCTCCTGGGCCTCTTCGGTCCCCGAGGCGGCTTCTTCCTCCTCGGGGCCCTTGATTGGCAGGCCCTTCTTGTGGAGTTTCTCGGCGCGCTTGTCGCGAATGAAGAGCACGCGGAGGATGTTGTCGTTGAGTTGACACTGGTGCTCGAGTTCGGCGATGGCGTTGGGCGGGGCGGTGAATCGCACGAGATAGTAGACCGCCCTGGTCCTGCCCTTGATGGGGTAGGCGAGTCGGCGCTCGTCCCATTTTTCCGCGGTGAAGACCTCACCGCCGTTGCGCTCGAGCAGGTCGCGGACCTCGGCGGTCACGCCGCCCCAGTTCTCGTTTGCCCGCCGCTCGTCGAGCACGAACATGCCTTCGTAGATGCGCAACCGCTCACCTCCTGAGCCTATCGGTTGAACTCGTTCATGGCGGCCTCGATGCCCATCGAGACCCAACGTCGGACGGCTTCGGCCGCCCTGTCGAGCGCCGCCTCGACCACCGGCTCCTCGTGTGGCTCCAGGCGACCGAGGACGTGGCCGACGGGGTCGTCTCCGCGCCCGATCCCGATCCTGAGCCTCGGGAACTCCTCGGTCCCGAGCGCCTCGATGATCGAGGCCAGGCCGTTGTGGCCGCCGCTCGAGCCCTTCCTGCGGAGCCGCAGCCGCCCGACCTCGAGGTTCATGTCGTCACAGACCACCAGGATGTCCTCGGGTCGGCAGCGGTGCCACCGCGCCAGCGGCGCCACCACCTGCCCGGTCAGGTTCACGTAGCTGAGCGGCTTGACGAGCAGGACGCGGCGCCCCTCGATCTGGCCCTGGCCGACCCTGGCCTGGAAACGCCTTCGCGCCAGCGCGATGCCCTCTTCGTCCGCCAGCCGCTCGACCACTCGCATGCCCAGGTTGTGGCGCGTCTGGCGATAGCGCGGCCCTGGATTCCCGATACCCACAACCACCTTCATCGGCCGGCACTAATCCGGGCCCTTCTCCTCGCCGCCGGCCACTTCCTCCTTCCGACGGCTCTCGATGACCTCCGGCTCGGCTGCTGCCTCCGCCGCCTCGGCCTCGACCGCCACCTCCGCCGTCACCGGTGGATGGATCGTCACCACCGTGGCGTCCGGGTCGTGGACAATCTCCACCCCGGGCGGCGGCTCGAGGTCACGAACGTGGATGATCTGACCAATATCCAGGTCCGATATCTCCAAGCGGATGCGCTCGGGGATGTCGCTCGGCAGACAGCGTACCTCGACGTCTTGTATCACGTGGTCGAGCGTCCCGCCAGAGGCCACCCCCTTGGCCAGGCCGTGGAGCTCGACCGGGACGGTCACCGTCACCTTCTCGTCGAGGGCCACCCTCACGAGGTCCACGTGGATGATGTGGTCGCCCATGAGGTCGTACTGGACCTCGCGGATGAGGGCCGGCTCGCTGAGGTCCCCGACCTGGATGTTCACCATCCGGGTGCCCTGGTGGAAAAGCCGCTCGAGGCCCTTGAGCGGAAGCGCCAGGTGGACCGGGTCGAGGTTGTGGCCGTAGAGAACAGCGGGCACGAGGCCCCCTCGCCGCAGCCGCTGGGCGGCCCGGCTGCCCAGTTCCTCGCGCCGCGAGGCCTCCAGTGTGGCACTCTCCATCTCGTGCTCCGTGTCCCTAAGAGAAAAGCGAACTGACCGACTCGTTGAGGTGTATCCGCCGGATGGCCTCGCCGAGAAGACTCGCCACCGACACGACCGTGATCGGCAGCGCACGCGCCTCCTCGCGAAGCGGAACAGTGTCGGTCACCGTTATGTGGTCTATCGGCGCCGCGGCCAGTCGCTCCGGCGCCGGGTCACAGAGGACCGCGTGGGTCGCCGCAACCTCCACCGAGCAGGCCCCGTGGTCGCGCAGCATCCCAGCCGCCTCACACACCGACCCGCCCGTG
>CAYYCI010000230.1:0-6814 GCA_964470215.1 uncultured Planctomycetota bacterium | reverse complement strand
GCCACGACCGTGGCCGCGAGCCCGGCAGCCACGTAGTAGAGGATATAGACCTCCTGGCGTTTGAGGGTGACCAGCGCCCGCCGGGCCACCTCGGTGAAGAGGATGATGGTGACCCATTCGGCTGCCGGGCCGAGGGTCTGGCCGGCGATGAGGCCCATGTAGATCGAGCCGGGCATCATCACCAGCCCGACGAAGATCGCCCCGAGAACCACGCGGATGCTGAAGCCGTCCTCGTAGGGCGCAGCGGCGAACTCGTCCGGCGGAGCCGCGGCTGCCTCGAGCTCGTCCGGCTTGGTCTTTTCGTCGCTCATGGTCTTCCTAGACGGCCTCGCCGAAACGCTCGGCGGTGCGTTGGGCGTAGGCGTTGCGACCCTCGGGCCGCAGCACCCGCCAGATGAGGAACTGCTTGCGCACCAGGTCGGTGAAGTGGCGGTTGAGGCGCCGCCAGGAGCCCTCGTCCCCGCTCAAGCGCTCGAGCCGCAGCGTGATGCCGTAGAACATGTCCTCAGGGAGGCGTCGGGTGTCCAGCACGACCCGCTGGCTCACCCCCACGTCGTATGGCGCAAGCCAGGCGACCATGGTCAGTCGCAGGCCGGGGCTGCGGCGGTCGGCCACCGGCTCCAGTTCGACACCCTCGGCGGTGAAGCCCCCGAGCGCCGCCTCGGTGTGGGCCTGGAAGTACTCTTCGAGGTAGGCGTTGATGCCCAGCGCCGTCTCGCGCCCGACGGTGAACGGCAACTCGATGGTGATCGCATTGCCTATCGCCTGGGGCAGTTGCCAGCGCGCCTCGACCCCGGGAACCGCGATCCGACGCGCCTGGAGGGCCGGATAGACGCTCGAGCCGACCACGACCACGATGATAAACATGGCCAGGAGGACAGTCGCGCTCGACGAGTAATTGAGCTGGAGGCCGGGCAAGAGGCCGTAGGCATGGATTATCTGCGCCACGCCCTGGCCGAGGAGGTAGCCGACGACAGTGCCGACCACCGCGTGGACCACGCTCTCGGCCAGGAACAGCGCGCCGATGTGTTTGGGCGCCAGACCTATCGAACTGAGTATCCCGATCTCGCCCGTCCGCTCGTAGATCGAGCCGAGCATCGTGTTGAAGACGATCAGCGCGGCCAGGAGGGTCGGGACGAAGAGCGAACCGGCGCCCGTAATGGAACTCGCCCCGCGAGTGCTGAAAAGGTCGGTCCGGCCGCCGCGACCGGCGAAGACCGTCAACTCGGTCCTCGGCATCAACTCGCCCAGGAGAGCCTTCACCCGCTCCTCGTCCTCGGCGAGGACCACTATCGAGCGGAGGTCCCCGCCGGCATCAATCACGAAATCGTAGGGCGCGATGACCACGTTCTCGGACAGGAGGTGGAGATATTCCTCGAGGACGTCGGTCTCGGGCGGCCCCTCGTCGCGGCGTTTCTGAGCCATGCGCACGTAGTCCACGGGGGTGATTGGCTCGCGGTCGAGGTCGGCGATCGCGTCGAGTTTCGCACTGTCCACCACCCCGACCACGGTCAGCGGCTTGCCGAGACACTCGATCTTCTCTCCGAGCGCCTCGCCGGGCTTCATGCCGAGGGCTTCCGCCATCTGGGCGGGCAAGATGGCCTCGGCCGCACCGTCGCGCAGCCAGCGACCGGCCAGGAGGGCCTCGTGGGCGCTGGTGGCGCGTTTCTCCGCCTCCGTCAGGCCAAGGAGCGCCGTGGCGTAGGCCGTGCGGCCCTCCGGGCCGCCGGTAACCGCCACGAACGACTGCTCGCCGACGAGCGCCGAGTAGTACCACGACCTCGGCACCACGTTGTCCGGGAACTCGTTGGCGAGGGCGTGGACGGCTATCGTGCTCAACGGCTCCCATTGCCGTCCCCGCAACAACAGGCCGTCGTAGCGGGCGCCGCTCTCGGAGTAGGGCACGACCGTCTGCTTCAGATACTGCACCACCGCCGCCAGCGATAGGACGGAGAAGGCCAGGAGGACGATCGTCGTCGCGGTCAGGGCGGTGCGGATGGGGCGCTTGCGCAGGTGGCCGATCCCCAGGAAGAAGGCCGTCAGCGCCGCACTCATCCGGCTCACATCCGCCGCGTGAACCCCAGTGGCCGCCGCTCGCCTCTCGGCCATCAACTCCTCGAACCGCCGAACGACCAACGTGATGACGACCACCGAGAGAGTCAGGATCACGAACGCCAGAAGGACCATCAGCGGCGAGATGGCCACGCGAAACGCCGGATGGAAGATCGCCAACAGGAGGAAGACCACGACGAAGACGCCGGCCGTGCCGAGGATTCGCCCCACGATGCCGCGCATGTTCAGGAGAAGGCGTTCGCAGAAGAACGAGAACGGCAGGACGAGCACCAGATAGAAGACCAGGCCCTTGACCACGTCGTTGGCCGTTCCGAGCACCTCGGGGTAGATGCGTGCCTCGAGTGCCCAGGCGGCCCTCGTTGCCGAGAGGAACTCGCCGTAGCGGTGTGCCTCGAGGGCAGCCTCTGCCACGGCCAATCGCTCCGTCGCGGCGCGGTGGAGACGATTCACTCGCGGGTTCTCCAGGCCGTGCTTTCGGAAAGTTCGCGCGCGGTGGTCGTCCAGGAGCCACATGTCCCGCGCGGCCTTCAGCGGGGTGAGCGGGATGGCGCTGGTCTTGTCGCTGACCGGATAGCCGCTGCCGAGGGGGTCTTCGGGGGTTGAATTGAGGAGGAGGAGCCTCTTGCCGATCGGCCCGGCGCCCATCAAGATGCGAAGCCGCGTGCCCGGCTTCGCGAAGACCACCGCGCAGGTCTCCGTGGCCGAAATCCAGGTCGGATTCCTCGGCAGGAGATAGCCGTAGTTGATCGGCGAGGAGTTTGTCCCCGCGTCGAGGACCTGGATTGTGTCGAAGGGGACGTAGTAGCGCTGGTCGGCGAGGTCGTAGATGGTGAGCGCGCGGCACGGGAAGACGACAATCGTCGCCTCGCGGGCCGTGGCGTTCATCTGGACCTCGAGGGGGTAATTGGCGGCGCCTTCGGGGCCGAGGTCGGGCGCGTAGGCAATCGCCCCCGTCTGGCGGTCGAGGGCGAAAGCCGTCAGGCTCAGAAACGCCCGCCAGCAGCCGACGGCCCGGCGTTCCGGAAGCCCCTCGAGCTCGGCTCGCCCGTTCTTCCCCGTCAGGACAATCGGCTCGCCCCTGACCCCACAGAGCGACTTCTGCGGCACCCGCCCCCGCACCACCACGAGCGCTCCGGGCACGGGCTCGTTGGGCAGGTAGTCCTCGCGGAAGTTGAACTCGACCACCCGCGCCTCGAGGCGGGTCCAGTAGTCGTTGGGGCTCTTGCGGATGAAGGCTCCGGCGGTGTTGAAGAAGTTCGGCACGGCGCAACAGAGCAACTTGACCTGGGCAGCGAGGTTCGCCAGGTCGAGCCGCTCGGGGGTGTCGAGCGGGGTGTCCACCGCGAAGCGGGCGTCGTTGGTGGTGGCGAAGGTCAGGCCCACCCGGCCGGCCAGGGTGGCCAGTTCGCCCTCGAAGGCGAAGCGGCCGGGCAGATGCGTCGCCCAGTTCATCCCGTGTTCGGAATTGATGCAATCGGCGAGGGCACCCGCGGGGTCACAGCCCAGCGCCTCACACACCTCGCCCGCCCAGCGGGTCCACGCCTTGCCCAGATGCGAGAACCACGGCTGGATGCGCCCGACCTGGTCAATGTAGTGCGCCTTGTAGAAGAGGCCGACCTGGCGACTGTGGCTCGAGAGGTCCAGGGCCACGAAGGCCGCGACGTCGAGTTTCTCGCCCTCGGAGTCGCGAGCAACGATGTGGCGGGCGATGAAATCCCTCGCCCCCGCCATCGCCTCGCAATGGCCTGCGGTTGCCACGAAGAGCGCTCGCCGCTGGAGCGGATGGCGCTTCAGTGTGCGGGCCAGTTCGAGGAGCGCCGCCACCGAGCAGGCCTGCTCGGCCCCCGGGGAAAGCGCGGGGACGACGGACATCGAATCATAATACGCGCTGAAGACCACCACGCCGGGCGCGTCGCTTGTTCCAGGCAGCGAGGCGATGACGTTTCGCCCCTCGACGTTCTCCCAATCCATCCGCGCGGTCAGGCGGGCCTTCGGGGGGCGTAGCTCCTTGCGAAGGCGTTCGAGGAGCGCCTCGCCGCGCTCGCGCGAAATCCAGAAACGAGGGCAATCGGCCGGAACGGTCAGGAACTTCGCCTCAGCCTCAGGACGCCGCGCCTCCTCCGGCTCGATGAAAACCACCGCTCGCGCCCCGAAGAGGAAGGCGTTCAGCCAATCGGTCTGGCAATCGAACTCCAGGAGGACAATCGCCCCCTCGAGGGGCTTGCCGTCGAACTCGCGCGGCTGCCCCCGGCCGCCATAGACCAGCGGCCCCTCGACCCCGCCGCGTGGCACGGTCGGGGTGCGCACCAGGTTCGGCCACAGGCAATGGAGGCGAATGGGCGCCGCGTCCCCCTCGACCCAGAGCCTCGCCCCGCGGTCCATCGGCACGGCCACGCGGAAGGCCTCGAAATGGACATCCTCGAGGCCGATCCTCCGGAACTCCTCGGCGATGAAGTCCGCTGCCTTCTCCGCGCCAGGGTAACCGGTGACCCTCGAGCCGAACGAAGCGAGGCGCTCGACGACCGCGCGAAGCCGCGCGGGCTCGACCCTGTCGGCTACGGCGGCGTAGTCGTCCACCTGCTTTATCTGTTCGCCGGGGTCCACGAGCGTGGGGTTGCTCGAGAGGGCGGAGACCAACACCGTGGCCCCGACAGCCGCAACCGCGAAAAGCAACCACAGGACATTGCGCATCGGGCGCTCCGGCTCAGTAGGGCCAGAAGTGGTACGTGCTCACGCCGAAGATGATGCCGTGGAGGTTCCAGTAGCAGCCGACGACGAACTCGCCGAGAACCAGCCCAACGAAGAAAGGCAGGGCGCGACGATACGAACCCGCACCGCCGTAGCGCAGTATCGTCCGCTTGATCAACCAACTCACAAACATCGGGAACCACAACTGGTCCATGGACCAACTGCCCGAGACCGCGTAGCCCACGGGGTGGAACGGCCACCACGCGAAACGCATGCGCATGGCCGCGAGCACGAGCGCGCAGCCTATGCCCACCCCCCAGGCGATCGTCGCATCGGTGTTGGGCGGCTGGGGGCTGCTTATCCAGCCTTTGAGGTTGCGGTAGGGCTCGAAGCCGAACCACGCCCCGGGGCCGACCACGCTGGCCTCCATCCCGTACTTGTAGCCCACGTGGAGCATTGCCCAGAAGCCCCCGAAGATGCCGAGAGCCAGCGCGACCAGCATCGCAACCAGCATCCTGCGGGCCGACATCCCGGTCTGCTGGGCGATCTTGTAGCCCTCCAGCGATGGGGCGATCGGGTGGCCGCGGTAGGCGCGGTTAAAGAACCACGTGAGCGCCAGGGCCACCAGAGTGTGGTTCCCGAGCGTCCGCATGCCGAAAAACCGCGGCAACAGTTGGTCCGGGCCGGCGTAGTGGAGATCGTGGGCCGGCGGACCCAGTTCCGCTCGCATCCGCGCTATCGCCACCGCCACCCCGAGGTAGATCGCAAGGAAGAGAGGCACCCACACCCAACTCATGCCCAACCAGTGGAGAAACAGCCCGATATAGGCCAGGCACCCGACAAGCAACAACGCCGCCCACCGCAGCGGCAGGGCCTCGTTCCCTTCCCCGAGGCGCTTCGAGACGAACAGGTGGCGGAAGAGCTCCTTCAGGTAGCGGCGGCTCACCCACAGGGCGATCAGGCAAAGGCCCATGTAGCCCCCCGCGGTCTGCTCCCTGATGAACGGGAAGCCCGGGATCGCCACCCCCATCGCGCTCGAGGCCACGAGCTGGAGTTTCCAGAAAATGAAGAAGAACCAACAAGAGAACGCCAGGTCCACCGGCAGGAGGAAACACACTCCGATGGCGAAGGGATAGAGGCTGAACCACACGCTGCCCATCGCGCTCCATGGCCGCTCGGTCAGGTAGTTTCGCAGGTTGTCAATGTGGACCATGGGAATCTGGGGGATGGCCGGGAAGAAGTGGGCGAGGCCGTTGACCAGGTCAATCGAGGCGGCGAGCGCGAAGCCGTACCACATCAGCCGACTGCGAAGAATCGCCCGCGTCCGCGTCGCCACCATCAGCGGTATCTGGATCACCGGGTAGGAGAGTTTCTCGTTCTCGGTCCATTGCTTGCGCAGGAGGGTGTTGATGAGGAAAAGGGCGGCGAAGAGCGCGAAGATGAAACTCGACCACCAGAGGATCGGCCTTCCCCAGGCGGCGATGACCTCCCAGCGATACATGGTCGAGCCCCCCTCGTAGTAGCCGCGGACGATCTCCTTGTTGTCGAGGAGGACGAATTCCGGCAGGTAGGGATGGAAGTCCTGCCAGCCGCTCTCGGGGGTGGCCGCCCAGTAGCCGTGGGTGATCATCGAGACGAGAATCTCGATCGAGTCGTGGCCACAGACCACCGAGCCGATCGTCAGCATCACATACACTGTGAGGAGCTCCCCGGGATTGAGTTCCGCCCCGGGGAAGAACCGGCCCACGGCAAGGTTTCCGAGCGTAAGCAGGAAGAGCATGAAGACCACGTGGGGCATGAGCGACACGGTGGTCGGCTGGCCCGAGTACCAGAGGATCTCGCTCTGGATGAGCCACATGCAGGTCAGGGGGATGAGCGCGGCGCCGATGCACACCGACCGCAGGGTCACGGCGCAGGAGGCCTCGGGGGTCGAGGCGCTGTCGTCGAGGTCGGCTTGCGTTTTCAAAGCAACGCGCTCCGGCGCCCGGGTTCGACAAACCCTCGAGCGAGGACTCGCAATAAAATATCGAAACCACCCACCCAGCGCAAACCG
>CAYYCI010000229.1:0-6828 GCA_964470215.1 uncultured Planctomycetota bacterium | reverse complement strand
CCGTGACGCTCTCGAGCAGGAAGCCGTGGCCGGTGACATTGAGCCTCTGGAAGGCGGAAACCGGGGTGAGGGTGTCGGCCAGGAGTTGGCGATAGACGGGGATGACGTTGGCCTTCTGGGCGAGTTGTTGGAAGTCGGGAAAACTCGGATAATACATCATGACCGTTTCCGCAACGAGTGGAACCTCGACCATCTTACCCCCCGCCCGGGCGGTGTCAAGCCGCCTTGCCACGCGGCGAGGCTTCGATATAATATGTGTTTCGCCGATCGCTGGTGAATAATCCCAGATTCCGTTGGAGCCGGAGATGCCAGACCACAAGACGGAAGACCTACGAAACTTCGCCATTGCCGGACACGGCAGCGTGGGCAAGACCACCCTCGCCGAGGCCATATTGCTGAAGACCGGAGCGACCAATCGGCTCGGAAAGCCGACCGAGGGCACATCCATCCTCGATTACGACGATGAGGAGAAAGAGCGCCACTTCTCCATCTACTCTGCCCTCTCCCACACGAGGCACCAGGGCAAGACGCTTCAGATAATGGACACTCCCGGCTACGACGACTTTTTCGGCCAGGTGGTCGAGGCCACCGCGGCGGTCGAGACAGCGCTGATCGCCGTCGCAGCCGACACGGGCATTCAGGTCAACACTCGCCGGGTCTGGAAACTTATGACCGAGGCCGGCCTGGCGCGGGCATTCGTCATCACCAAGATGGATGCCGAAAACGCTGACTACGACCAGGTCCTCAACGCCCTCCGCGAGACGTTCGGCAACGCCTGCGTCCCTCTGACGATCCCCGTCGGTGCGGGGTCGGGCTTCTCCGGCGCGGTCAACACCCTCCAGCCGCCTGCGGATATCCCTGCCGAGGTTGCCGAGCGGGTGGAGGAGGTCGGCGCAGCGCTCCGCGACAGCATCGTCGAGTCCGACGACGCCCTGATGGAACGCTACCTCGAGGGCGAGGAAATCTCGCCCCAGGAACTCCTCGCCACCGCCAGCCGAGCGGTAGCCGCCGGCACCCTCGTCCCGGTCTTCTGCTGCGCCGCCGAGAAGGACATCGGCGTGGCTGAACTCCTCGACCTGATCGTTGCGCTGTTCCCCTCACCTGCCGACGGCCTGGTGCGCAAAGGCACGCGCCCCGATAACCCCGACGAGGAGGCCGAGCGCCCCGCAGACCCCGATGCCCCGTTCAGCGCGAGGGTCTTCAAGACCCTCTACGACCCCTACGTGGGCAAACTCGCATATTTCCGCGTCTATTCGGGCACCCTGAAGCCCGAGGACGGCCTCTACAACCCCAGGACCGGCAAGCGCGAACGCCTCTCCCACATCTATCGCGTCCAGGGCGAAAAACAAGAGGAGATCGACTCGGCGGTCCCAGGCGACATCGTGGCCGTGGCCAAGATCGAAAGCCTCGAGATCGGCGACACGGTGTCCGCCGAGGCCGACCCGGTGGTCTTCCCTCCCCTGCCATTCCCCGAGCCGATGGTCTCGCGCGCGGCCGAGCCGAAGAGCCGCGCCGACGACCAGCGCATGAGCACTGCACTGGCAAGAATCGCCGGCCAGGACAAGACCTTCCGCGCTGGACGAGACCCCCAGACCGGCGAACTGGTCATCACCGGAATGAGCGACCTCCATCTCGACGTCATCATGGGCAAACTCCGCCGCAAGCCCTTCGAGGTCGAGATGACCCTGAAGGAGCCGCGCATCCCTTACAAAGAGACAATCACCGCCACTGCCTCCGGGAGTTTCCGCCACAAGAAACAAACCGGCGGCCGCGGCCAGTTCGCCGAAGTCCACCTGCGCCTCGAGCCTCTCGAGCGGGGCAACGACTTCGAGTTCGTGGACGAAATCTACGGCGGCGCCATCCCGCGCCAATTCATCCCCGCGGTCGAGAAGGGCGTCCGCGAGACCATGGCAAAAGGCGTCCTGGCAGGCTACCCGATCGTGGACGTCAAGGTCGCCGTCTATGACGGCAAACACCACGAGGTGGATAGTTCCGAACAGGCGTTCAAGATCGCCACCTCGCGGTGTTTCTCTCAGGTCTTCATGGACGCCAAGCCGGTGCTCCTCGAGCCCATCGTCAACATCGAGGTTACCGTGCCGGCCAAGTACATGGGCGACATCTCCGGGGACATCAGCAGCCGTCGTGGCCGCATCCAGGGCATGGAGGCGGTCGGGGACCAACAGGTCATCAAGGCACAGGTTCCCCTCGCCGAGGTCGCCAACTACTCCACCCAACTCCGCTCGATCACCGGCGGCGAAGGCTCCTACACCATGGAGTTCTCGCACTACGAGATCGTCCCCGCCCGCATCCAGGAGAGCATCGTCGCAAAGGCCAAGCGCCCAGCCGGCGACGAAGAAGGCTAGCCTCACCCAGGACGCCCTTCAGTTGTAGGCTGGGTGCCTCGCCCCGCGTTGACCACCGGATGGTAAGCCTCTCTCACCGGTCCACCGGACCAGCCGGTAGGACTCGTAGGGGCTGAAGATTCTTCGCCCCTACCCTTGGACATGGATCCCTCACGATCGGTGGGTGGGGGCACAGCACAACCGTAGCCGCTGGACGCGGGCCGAGACGGCCCGCCTACAGCTCCATCAACACCCGCCGTGGCAAACTACAATGTAGCATGGGACCCACTGAGCGAGCGCCACGCCATGGTCGCGATCCAGAACCCGGCCGCGAAACTCGACCACGCCAAGCGCGAAATCGTCACAGCCCGGTTCTTCGAGAGCCCAGCCGCCGACGCGATGAACAACGAGGAGAAGTCCGAACTCATCCAGCGCCTACACGCAGCACAGAACGGGCTATGCTACGTTTGCTCCGAGGTGATCAACCTCCGCATGCACCAGGTGGACGTCGATCATATTCGCGCCTTGTCGCGTGGCGGCGTGGACGACGAGCAGAACTGGGCTCTGACCCATGCACGCTGCAACCGCTCCAGGGGCACTCGCGATCTTCAGCTCCAGCGCATCCTGCACAGGTTCGAGAAGCACGTCGAATCCCATAGCCGGCCAGACACAGAAGGGACGGTGCGCAACTTCACTGTCAATGAGGCACTGGACAAACTCTACCCCGAACGCCAGGAGGTCGGGGCCGTAATCAAGGGAGGCACCATCCAGATATACTTCAACCTTCATGGAGAACCACAGACAGAGCAATATGACCTCATCGATGACCCAGCGAACCCCGGCTTCCCCCTTTTCGTCGGGATGATCCCCTTCGTCTGCCTGCATCACGAACCTACTATTAATCCTCGCTCAGTCGTGGACCTGGAACCGACGATCGAGGAGTTCTAAAACAAGAACCCCCAACTCCAGCCGAGCCTCGCCACCCTGAATCTAGACGGCGATTCCGGCAAGGGCAAGATTCTCCTCTTCGATGGCCAACACAAGGCGGCCGCGCAGATGTACGTCCGCAGCCCTCGCCTGTTGGTCCGCCTCCTCGTGAACTGCGATAAGAGCCGACTTAAGGAAACCAACTTCCGGGCTCACACACGGCTCGCGCAGACTCATTTCCCAAGGCTTGTCAAGGACCGGGTGGGCAACGACCTCTTCCTCGAGGAGTTCAACCGGTTCCTCGGCCCTCAGTCTCACGTCGTGCCGTGTATCCGCCTCCTCAAGCCCCACGATGTGTTCATTCCAAACAAGGGGGAGCAACGAGCGTGTGAGCACTCGGAAGAAAAGGGCGACCCCGTGTGTGGCCTCGCGACCCACCAGCAACTAGCGGCGGTCGAACCCCCTCGACCGCCGCACGCTCCACCGCCCGGAACGAACGGTGTCCCACCAGCACCACCGTGCCCGCCACGACGAGCCACGGCCAGCCGGAAGCCCGTGGGGTTTCTTCCTCGGCGTAAGCGGCGCCCGTGAGCGCTTGCTCTCAGTGTCTATCGCGCTCGCCACGCGCGCCCGACCGCCGCAAGCCGAAAAGGCGCAGCGCCGCGTCCAGAAGGCCACCATGTCGCTCCTCGCCGGAGGCGTCGCGCAGGGCCGCTATTGGCTGGTGGAGTATCTTGTTGACCAGGCGGTTCGCCATGCGCTCGATCTCCGCCCGGGCCTCGTCCGAGAGGTCCGGCAGCCGACGCATCAGGGCCTCCAGTTCGCTGGCCTTGAGCGCGTGGAGGCGTGAGGATAGTTCCTCTATGGCAGGCACCACGTGTAAGTGGCCGAGCCAACGCATGAACTTCCGAGCCTCGGCCTCCAATATCGGCTCGCAGCGAGCCACCTCCTGCTCCCGACGGGCCAGGGTCTCACGCACCACGGCCTCGAGGTCGTCCACGTTGTAGAGATAGCAGCCCGCGAGGTCTCCGGCCGACGGCTCGACGTCGCGCGGGACAGCAATGTCTATGATGAAAAGCGGCCGCCCGCCGCGCCGGCGCAGCGCCGCCGCCACGTCCCCCTTCCTCAAGACGTGGTGGGGCGCGTCCGTGGACGCTATCACGATGTCGGCACTGGCCAGGTTATCGGCCAGATGCTCGAAGCGGACCGCCTTCCCCCCGAACCTGGCCGCGAGGGTCTCGGCGCGCTCGAAGGTCCGATTGGCCACGAGGGTCGTCCGCGCACCGGCGGCTCGCAGGCTCTCCGCAACGTTCTGCCCCATCTCCCCGGCACCAAGCACGAGCACCGTCCGCTCGGCCAGCGACTCGAATATCCGCTCGGCCAACTCCACCGCCACCGAGCCGACCGAGGCGCGGCCGGCGCCTATCTCGGTCGTCGAGCGCACCCGCTTCGCCACCGCCAACGCCTGCTGGAACAGGCGATTGAGGACCGGTCCCGTCGTGCCCCGGGCGTTCGCTGTCTCGTAGGCCGACTTGACCTGTGCGGTGATCTGCGCCTCGCCAACCACCAGGCTATCGAGCCCGCTGGCCACGCGGAAAAGATGCCGAACGGCTCCCTCCCCCTCGTGGCGGTAGAGGAACCCCTCGAAGCGCTCTGGCCAGACCCCATGGAAGTCGGCCAGAAAGCGCGACCCCACGTCCCCCGGGGCGCCCTCGCTGAGCGACAGGTAGAGCTCGACCCGGTTGCAGGTCGAAACGACCACACACTCCTCGACCCCGTCGAGTTTTCGCAGGCTCGCGAGCGCATCACCCAGACGGTCGCGGCGGAAGGCCAGAGCCTCGCGAACCGCTACCGGGGCCTGGCGGTGGTTCAGCCCTACGACCTGCACCCTCATGGTCGCTCCGACCCGCCCCTCAATAGAAGTGTGCCACTGCGAATGTCCCCGCGGTCAGCGCGAGGCCCACAAGGGTCAGCAGGGCCGCCCGACGCCCGCGCACCCGCACGAACAGCCGCACGTGGAGCACCGCCGCGTAGAAAATCCACACCACGAACCCCCCCACCACCTTCGGGTCCGTGTACCAGGCCGGGCCGAGCCGCTCGGTCGCCTGTAGCGCCCAGAGGGTTCCCGCCGCCAGGCCCACCGTCAGGGCGGGGAAGCCCAGGGAGAGCGCCGCCTGGCCCACCCTCTCGAGGCTCTCCAGGGATGGCAATCGCCGCCAGCGCGCCGCTGCCCCCTTGCCCCGAAGCAGTCGCTCTTGAACCAGGTAACACGCTCCCGCGCCAGCACCCACGGCGAAGCCCGCGTAGCCCACGTAAACCGGGATCAGGTGGAGCACCAGCCACAGCCGCTCGAGGCCCTCGGCCACCGGCTCCCGGCCCGCTACGGCCCACGCTAACACAGCCCCGGTCGCCACAGTCGGCCAGAAGACCGGCGCCACCCCGCCCACCTTGTATGGCCGCTGGCAGGCCAGAAAAACCACCACCAACACCCAGAGGAACAGGGCCAACGAGTCGAGCCGCGTGGCCAGCGGCAAGCCCCCTTCGGCCACCGCGCGGCAGACCAGGAACGCGGTGTGGAACACCACACCGGCTATCGCGAGGCCCGAACGCCGCGGCCACCCCGACCCCACGGGCCGCCAAACGCTCACGATGGCGACGAGAGCCTGGGCGGAGTAGAGCACGGCAGCGGAAAGGAACACGAGCCACACGGCCAGCGACATTCTCGACTCCCGTAAGCGAGCAAGCGCCCCTGCGCCAGAAGCCCGGCCCCACGTCCTTTCCATCCCCGGGAAGGTTCTAGCGCAGTTCGGCACCGATTGTCAATTTTGCGAAAGGATATCTGACCGAAATCTCTCATGCCTGCGAAGAGACGGGCGCACCTGCTCGAGGCGGTGTCGGGGCACCCTGGCCACATCCGCCGAGACCGAGGACGAGACCGAGCTCCGCGAGGTAGAGCATTGTCGGACGAAGGCCGAACTCCTCTGCCTTGGCCACATCTACCAATGCTAACTCAACCACTACCTGCGGCTGTTGTGGAAGGGTGGAAAGACCCCTGCCGAAATCTTCTCCTCCGCCAACTCGCATAGCAGGAAGTGGCGTGGAGAACCACGAGGAGCCGCGGAACTTCGACCAACAACGGGATTGGCTGTGGAGTGTCAGGAATGGGGAATGGTCGGGGCGACTGGATTCGAACCAGCGACCTCTTGAACCCCATTCAAGCGCGCTACCAAACTGCGCCACGCCCCGATTCCTCTGTCATGTTACCAAACCACCTGGCGTTGTCAAATCCTTAGAGGAGGCAGGCCCCGGGCGACGTCTTGGGAACCGGGCACCCTGCCACGGCTTCAGCGTGGGGATGGCCGGCGGACTCCAACCACCCCAGGCAGGCGCCGGGGGCGGCGGCGGAAACGCGCCAGGACGCTCCTGGGGACCTCTCGCCTCAACAGGACAACCCTGGCCGCCGGGCGCGGGGCCTCAGTTAGTTCGACGTCGGTCACCGGGCGGTCGTCGAGGAGGACGACGCGGATTTCCCCGCTATCGCCCGCTTGCTCGACACGGA
>CAYYCI010000228.1:0-6842 GCA_964470215.1 uncultured Planctomycetota bacterium | reverse complement strand
ATGCCCATCTTTGGAAGAGGACCGTGGTTTGTAGGCGGGCCGTCCCGGCCCGCGAAACAAGCCCACACCCGGGTGGACGCGGGGCACAGAGGCCCCGCCCACAGTCTTTCAACCGCACAGGACGCCGAGACCGCCGAGAGGCTGCGGAGAGGAAAAGGGGCAGGCACGGGGGCCTGCCCCCACCACCCATCGAGCCAGCATCCACCAGCTCTGTAGGGGCGGGCCCCCTTCATGGTCTCATGCTTTCCAGCCTGTGCCCACGGGGGGCACGCCCCGCCTGCCCGTTCTTGGTGGGTTTGGTGGACTTAGTGGACTTGGTGGACGAGTGCCTCTTTCGCGGGGCAGCGGGGTGGGTATAATATCGGGCAAGGAGGCGAAGCGAAATGGCCCTCGCAGCGATTAGCCAAACGCCACTGGCGGTCGGGGATGTGGTCATCCGCCTGGTCGTGGCCGCAGTGCTCGGGGGGGCGATCGGCCTGGAGCGTGAGTTCCACGGGCGGCCCGCCGGCCTGAGGACCCACATCATGGTGTGCCTGGGCGCGGCGGTGGTGATGCTCTCGACCGGCGCGCTTTCCCACCTGGCACCCGAACTTGCGCTCCGCCTCGACCCCGGACGAATAGCCGCGGGGGTGGTGACCGGCATCGGCTTCATCGGCGCGGGAGCCATCCTGCGCCTGAAGAACACCAACCGCGGCCTGACGACGGCGGCGTGCATCTGGTTCGTGGCCGCGCTGGGGGTGGTGGTCGGGGTGGGCGCCTACCTTGTGGCGGTGGTCGGAACGGCGCTGGCCCTCGTAGTCCTCCACGTGCTGACCTGGGCGGAGAAATGGATTCGCCCCGACTGGTATCGAGAACTGACGGTCGCCGGCGAGCGCGACCCCGCCCTGATAGAGCGCGTCCGCTCCCTCGTCGAGGAGATGGGCCTGCGGGTCCAGTCTTACGACTACGATGACGACGCCGAGCGCGGCACCCTGGAGGTGAGCCTGAACGTGAAGTTTCGCCGCCGCGAGGTCGGGCAGGAATTGCTGGCCAGGTTGCAACAGATGCCCGGGGTCAAAGCCGTCCGCTGGCGCTTCCCGGGAGGCTGACCAGGCCCGCCGCCAGCTCTGACGGGCACGGCGGTGCCGTGCCCCAACGAGCGCCTCTCTTTCGGGGCATCCAGCGGCCTCAGGCCTGGCGGAGGACCTTGCGGAGGTACTTGATGCTCGCGGCGGCCTGTTCCTCGGTGCCGCACTCGACGGCCAGGACGCCCTTGAAGCCTGCCTTCCTGAGAATCCTGACTACCCTCGGCCAGTCGATCACCCCGTCACCACAGGCGCAGCCGCTCGGCACCCCGGTCACTTTCCCGCGGGCGTCCACAGTCACCCCGCCGATGTCTTTGGCGTGGACGTGGACCACGCGCTTGGCGATCGCGGCGATGAACTTGTAGGGGTCGGCGCCGGAGATGAAGAGATTCCCCGTGTCGGGGTTGCAGTTGAAGTAAGGCGACTTGACGAGGTCGAGGATTTTCTTATAGGTCGCCAGCCTTACGGTGAACTTCTGGTGTGGCTCGAGGGCAATGTGGACCTTGTGGCGCTCGGCCACCGGGAGCAGCCGCTTGAGGGTGTAGCGCATCATGGCGAACGCCTCGGCATCCCCCATCCATTCGGGCACCACCCCCTCGTCGGTGTTGACGCACGGCGCGCCCAACTCGTCGGCGAAGCGGATGGCCTGGGTGAGGAACGGGATGCTGACCTCGGGCTGCGCCATTGGCGAGTGGGCGCTCAGGCCGCTGACCTTCAGGCCGAGCGCGTCGAGTTTCTCCTTTATCTCCAGCGGGTCGCGCTCCATGCTGATCTGGGCCGAGTAGCCCGCCTCGGAGAAGAGGTCGCGCCCCGTCTGGACGTTGAGTTCCACGTAGCGATAGCCCAGTCGCCTCGTGGTCTCGAGGGAGTACTCGAGCGACTTGTCCGCGTGGCGGAACGCCTCGGTGTTCAGCCCCAGTTTGATGTCGGCCATCTCCTCGCTCCTTTCCTCCGGGTTCGCGTTGGCGGGGGAAATCCTAACCCATCGCCGACGCGGCGTCAAGCACACTGAGCGCCTGTCGTTGTTCGGCACCGATCCAACCCCGGCCTCCCGTGTGCCCTACCCTCGAGCCAATGCGTCCGTGCAAGTCTGTGTCGTTCCCATGCGGCGGCCGTCCGGCGACGCGCGCGGGTTGCTTGCCACTTGCGGAGCACGTAAAATCCCAGGGACAATGACCCCCGTAGCGGAGGCTTGCGGATGAGAAGCGGGATTGTGCCGACGGCCCTCTTGTTGCTTGCCGGAATGGCGAGCGCGGGGGAAGGGAAGTTCCTGTGGCAGATCGGGAAGGCCGATAACGACACGGCCGAGTTCGCGCTCGGTCGCGGTGGGTATCGCGGTTTCGGCCGCGATGGGTTCTTCGTCGTCGGCCGCTCCTCGCCGAAGAGGGACTGGCCCTACTGCCACCCCGGCCCCTCGGATGCTTGGGCAGGCTCCTGCCCCCACACTTTCACGATCCTCTTCGGCCTGCGGGGCCGGCCTGGCAAGGCGAAACTGAGCGTTGACCTCGTGGACACCCACTACGCCAGGCCGCCAACCCTGAGGGTGGCGGTCAACGGTCGGGCTTTCGACCACAAGTGCCCGCCGGGGGCCTCCGATGCCTCGATCACGGGGAATCCGTCCGCTGGGCGCGAACACCGCTTCGCACTCTCCCTCCCGGCGGGAACCCTCAGGACGGGCGTCAACGAGATCAAGATCACCAACACCGACCTCAGTTGGATTCTCTACGACTGGCTCGCCCTGGCGGTGGAGGGCCCGGTCGAACTGGTTCCCGCGACCGGGGTGCTCCTGCGGTCGGTGCGCCTGGAACCGTGGCTTAGCCGCAAGGAGGGCCGCCTCAGCCAGAGGCTCGAGGTGAGGCTTTTCTACATCGGCGGACTGAAGGACCTGAGCCTGTCGGCCACGGGGGCGAAGCCCCTGCCATTGGACCTCTCCCCCGGCGAGGCCGTCGTCACCCTCCGACTACCACCGGCCGATGCTCCGCGGCCAGTCGTGGTCGAACTGAGGAGCGGCGGGAAGGTTGTCGCCTCCGAGCGGCTGGTCCAGCGCCCCACGAGGGAACGCGAGCCCGTGGACTACGTGGACCCGATGCTCGGGACCGCCGATTCGCGCTGGATGCTCTACCCCGGGCCTTCGATGCCATTCGGGATGGTCAAACTCAGCCCGGACAATCAGCGAAAGTGTTGGAAAGCCGGCTACGACTATCGCATCAACAACATCGCAGGCTTCAGCCACCTCCACTCCTGGACGATGGGCGGCCTGCTCGTGATGCCGACGACCGGCGAGTTGAAGACTCAGCCCGGCCCAGAGAACGACCCCGAGAACGGCTATCGCTCGCGCTTCAGCCACGAGCGCGAGGCCGCCGCGGTCGGCTACTACGGCGTGACCCTCGACGACTACGGCATCCGCGCCGAACTTACGGCCACGACCCGCTGCGGCTTCATGCGGTTCACCTTCCCCGAGGCTCGCCAGGCGCGGGTTCTCTTCGACCTGGAGTTTCCGACCGAGTACGGCTTCCGGGTCCTCGATGCGAAGGTCCGCAAGGTCAACGACCATGAGATCGAGGGCTACTCCCACCAGCGGAGCACCGGTTGGAATGAATACACGGTGCACTTCGTCGCGCGATTCGACAGGCCCATCGCCTCGCTGGGCGGCTGGGTCGGCGACCAGGTCCGCCAGAACATCGCCGAACTCGCCGGGAAAGGCGACATGGGGGTCTTCGCCAACTTCTCGACCCGGGCCGGCGAGGTCATCCAGGTCAAGACCGGCATCTCGCTGGTGAGCATCGAGCAGGCGAGGCTCAACCTCGAGACCGAGACGAAGCCTTTCGGCTGGGACTTCGAGGCCGCGCGGCGTCACGCCCGCAAGGTCTGGAACGACCTATTGAAGACCATCGAGGTCGAGGGCGGCACCGAGACCCAGATGGTCAAGTTCTACACCAACCTCTACCGCTCCTACTGCGCCCGCACCATCTGGAGCGATGTCAACGGCAAGTACGTGGACATGTACGAGAAGGTCCAGCAACTCCCCGACCCCACTTGCCCGGTCTATGGCTGCGACGCTTTCTGGAACACCTTCTGGAACCTCAACCAACTGTGGACCCTTGCCACCCCCCGGGTGGCGAGCCGGTGGGTGCGCTCGCTCCTGGAAATCTACGACCGCGGGGGCTGGCTGGCCAAGGGGCCGACGGGCATCGAGTACTCGAGCATCATGGTCGCCTCCCACGAGATCGCGCTGATCGTGGCCGCCTATCAGAAGGGCATCCGCGACTTCGACGTCGAGAAGGCCTACCGCGCGATGCTCCACATCCAGACCACCCCGGGCCGTCCCCACCCCGGCGGCGGCCACGTGGGAAACAGGCAACTCGCCTCGTACATGAAACTCGGCTACGTCCCGGTCGAGAGGGGGCCGGTCTCGAACACCCTCGAGTATGCCTACGACGACTGGTGCGTGGCCCAGATGGCGAAGGCCCTGAGCAAGACGGACGACTACCGCCGCTTCATGAAGCGGGCGATGAACTACAAGAACGTCTTCGACCCCACGACGGGTTACGTCCGTCCCAGGCATCAGAATGGTCGCTGGGCGCAGAACTTCTCGCCTTTCACAGGCCGCGGCTACGTCGAGGGCAACGCCTGGCAATACACCTGGTTCGTCCCCCACGACGTCGGGGGGCTGATCGAGTTGATGGGCGGGCGCGAGAAGTTCATCGCGCGCCTCGAGGAGGGCTTCGAGCGCTCGAGGCCGCGATTCGTCAGCCGCTACGTCAACCACGGCAATCAGCCGAACATGCAGGCCGCCTACCTGTTCAACTACGCCGGCGCCCCCTGGCTCACCCAGAAATGGGCAAGGGAGATAATGAAAAACTATTACGGCACCGGCCCCGTGGACGGCTATCCCGGCGACGAGGACCAGGGCCAGATGGGCGCGTGGTATGTGATGAGCGCCATCGGGCTTTTCGAGATGGACGGCGGCTGCGCCGTCCGGCCAATCTATGAACTCGGCAGCCCCATCTTCGACCGCGTCGTGCTCCACCTCGACCCCGACTACTACAAAGGCCGCCAATTCGTCATCGAGGCCCGGAACAACTCCCCCACCAACATCTACATCCAGTCGGCAACCCTCGATGGCAAGCCCCTAACCAAGCCGTGGTTCTACCACAGCGAAGTCGTTGACGGCGGCAAGTTGATTCTCGAGATGGGGCCGAAACCCAACAAGGCCTGGGGCGCCGCGCCCGATGCCGCCCCACCCTCGGTCCCTCGCTGAAAGCAGGGAGAACCGACCATGACCCACAGAGAACGCGTCCTTGCCGCATTGAACCACCGCGAGCCCGACCGCGTCCCCATTGACCTCTCGGGCCACCGCTCCTCGGGCATTTCGGCCATCGCGTATCCGAAACTCCGCGCCACACTCGGCCTCCCGCTCAGCACCGTTCGCGTTTACGACATCATCCAGCAACTGGCCATCGTGGACGAGGACGTCCTCGAGCGATTCGGGGTGGACACCATCGAACTGGGCCGTGGCTTCGCCCTCGAGGACAATTGCTGGGCCGACTGGACACTCCCCGACGGCACTCCGTGTCAGGTTCCCGCCTGGAGTGTGCCCGAACGCGACGGCAATCGTTGGGTCCTCCGCTCGGCCAGCGGACGGGTCATCGCGGCGATGCCGGACGGCGCGCTCTACTTCGAACAGACCCATTGGCCTTTCCTCGAGAGCGAGGACCTCGACGCTCTTCCCGAAGCCTTCTCGGAGAGTATGTGGACCGCGATCGCCTCGCCGCCCGGGCCGTGGGTCAGCGACGAGGAACTGGCGGCAGGCGCCAGGGCACTCCGTCAGTCCACCGACAGGGCAATCATCGGCCTCTTCGGTGGGAACCTCCACGAGGTGGGCCAGTTCCTCTATCGCAACGACGGCTTCCTGATGTTGCTTGCCGCCGAGCCGCGCCGAGCGCATCGCTTCCTCGACCGACTCGTCGAATTCCACCTGGCCAACCTCGAGCGCTACCTCGCCCTGGTGGGCGAGTTCATAGACATCGTCCTCTTCGGCGACGACCTCGGGATGCAGACCGGCCCGCAGATGTCCCCGGCGATGTATCGGGAGTTCTTCAAGCCGCGCCACGCTGCCATGTGGCAGCGAGCGAAGCAACTGGCCGACGTGAAGGTGATGCTCCACTCCTGCGGCGACATCGGGGCGCTTCTTCCCGACCTCATCGAGGCGGGCCTCGATGCCGTCAACCCCGTCCAGATAACCTGTCCCGGGATGGAGCCGCGGAGGCTGAAGGCCGAGTTCGGCCGCGACATCACCTTCTGGGGCGGAGGGTGCGACACTCGCGAGGTCCTCCCCCGCGGCACGCCACAGGAGGTGGCCGACCACGTCCGCCGCCAGGTCGAGATACTCGCTCCCGGCGGCGGGTTCGTCTTCCAGCAGGTCCACAACATCCTGGCCGATGTGCCGCCTGAGAACGTCATCGCCATGCTCGACGCCGCGCTGGGCAAGGCATGAGACCGAGGGGTGGAAGCCCTCGGTGGACACAATGGACGTGATGGACGGGGTGGAGGCGCGTGGCGGGTGCGAAGGGCGCTCCGGGGAGAGGAATGAACCCGTGGCACGGGCTTTCTAGCCCGTGGCGCACAGGCTGGAAAGCCTGTGCCACCGGAGAGTCGGGCGGCAAAGGCACCGAAAGCCTGAGACTATGGAAAAAGCCAGTGCTTGGCCTCGGGATAGGCCAGGGCGCGTGGGCTTTGGCACGCTTTTTGCACCGCAATCAGTTGCCAGGCGAGAAG
>CAYYCI010000227.1:0-6859 GCA_964470215.1 uncultured Planctomycetota bacterium | reverse complement strand
CGAGGAGGAAGATGCGGCGAATTGCTTTTGCCTTGGTTCTGGCGGGGTGGTGCTCGGCGCTGGCCGGGAGCGCATACGACCAGTTGGTCGCCCTGCGCGAGCGTCTGGCTCGCTCGCGCGACCTCGACCGCGAATCCGGCTTCAGGGCCGAGGTCAATTTCGCACTCTCCCACAAGGCCGACAAGGACCTCTCCGCCCGAACCCTCTACGAGGTGGCCGTCCGGCAACTTTATAACGACCGCAGCGGCGCGGTCAAGACCCTCCAGACCCTCCTCCAACTCCATCCGCGCGTCGAGCCTTACGCTAGCCTGGGGGCTTTCGAGCTGGCGAGGCTCCTGGGGGAACGGGACGAGGGTCGCTCGGAGGCCATCCGCCTCTACGAGCGCTTCATTTCGCGTTTGCCTTTCGACCGGGTTCGCCGGCCGGTTGCTCTGCTGGAACTGGCTCGGCTGAACAAGGCGGCCAACAAACTCGACGAGGCGGAGCAGTGGTGCCGGGGCTTCCTGCGCGAGTTTCCGCACCTCCTGCCTGGTCGTGCGGAGTGCATCGGGTTTCTGGCCGGGGTCTCCATCGCTCGCAAGGACCTCGGGATCGCCCGCCAGCTGATCGACTTTCTCCAGGCGAACTGTCCGTGGGCGACCGACACGCGTTGCGACCTGCTCCTCTCGCTCGCCCAGGCGCATCGGGCGGCTGGCGACAGGCAGGCCGCTCTGGCCATCTACGAGGCCCTGATGAAGGCGCCTCCCGCGAGCGACTCCGCGCGTATCCAGCTCTACAGCGGCCTGGCCACCATCTACACCCAGGAAGGCAAGACCGAGGCGGCCGCCGAGGTTTACCGCACGATGACCAACGACCGGGCGCTCTCCTCGTCCTATCGCTCGAGCGCCTTCCGCCAACTCTTCGCCCTCAGGCGCAAGGAGGGCGACAACGCGGCCATTGTCCGCACCGCCTACGAGGCCATCGCGGCCGACCCGTCGGTGGCCTATCAGTACTCCGACATCCTCGGCGACCTGGTGGATGCCCTCGTGGCGATGGGCAAGACCGGCGAGGCGCTGGGCATGGCGAAGGCATACTACCGCCTGAGCGCCATCGGCGCCAGCGGCTCGTCCTACTACAGCAGCTCGAGCCGCTATCGCTACGACGCGGTTTACGCGGTGATCCGCGCACTGAAGGCCAGGGAGGGCAGTCTACGCTCGGCCAACACCTTCCTCCGACTCGTAGAGAATGGGCCGGAGGGGCCGGACGGCCGGATGGGGACCAAGGACGACTTGCCGAACCCCCTCGAGAAGTTTCCGCTCCCGCCGAACCCCGAACGAGACCGCCTCTTTGCGGAGGCGGCCCGACGCTTCGTCAACGAGCCGCTCAAGCTCGGCTACCTCTACCTGTGTTGGGACAAGCCGCTCGAGGCCCTCCTGGCCTTCCGGCGCTACTATCTGGCGGCGGGTGAGGGCACGACGCTCGTGGCTGCCGCCACGACGTTCGCCCGCGTGATGCGGGCCCTCGACCTGCCCGAAGAAACCGTCGAGGCATTCTTCGACTACCAGAACTACGGGCCCGCAGGCAAGGACGGCCGGAAGGGCACTGGCGACGACCTCAAGGACCCGATCCTCGCGCTGAAGAAGAAATGAGAGACATCGTCCTTGCCATCTTGACCCTCGGCCTTGCTGGCCACGCGCTGGCGGCTGACCCGCTCTACGAGGCGAGCCGGCAATTGGAGCGGCGGTACTACACTGAAGCGGCGGCGAAGGCCCTCGCCGTGGCTCGCGCCGCCGACCAGAGCCCGGAACGAAGGGCGAGCGCCTTCGAACTCGCCGCCAGCGCGTACCGGGCGCTCGAGTGCCCGCAAAAGGCTATCGAGATTTACAAGGAAGAACTCGCCACCCTCGGCCAGGACAACCCCCGCGCGGCTAGCGCCTGGGCCAGGATCGCCCAATTGCAATTCAACTGCCGCGACTACTACGCCGCTCTGGCAACCCTGCGCCAGGCCACGGCAAAACTCGATTTGAAAAAAGCCCCGGACGAAGTCCGCGCGCCCATACTCCGGCAACTGGCGGCCTGCCACGAGAAGTTCGGCGATATCGAGGGCGCGCTCTCGACCTACGAGACCCTCGCCCGCCTGAGCGCCCGCGCGGACGTGGCAGCGGGCGCGCTCTCGAAGGCGGTGCGGATCGCCGTGGCACTCGCCCGCTACGACCGCGCGCTGGCCTGGCTTGACCTCATCGCCGAAAAACTCAACGACGGCTCGGCGGCCAGCGAGGCCGCCAGGGCGTTCGAGGAACTCGCCCAGGGGCTGAGGCGAGCCGGCCGCCTCGACGAGGCCCGCCGCCTCGAGCGCCGCATCGTCGAGCTCTTCGCGGGGCCGGTTCCCTCTACGGCCGGTGCCGCTCTCGAGCGCCTGCTGCGAGAACTCGACGACCCCGCCGCACTCGACCTGGTCAATTCCCTCCAGGGAGAGGCCGTCCGGGCGATCGCTAACGCCAAGGTCTTCGCGGTGGTTGGCCCGGCGGCGCTCCGCGAGGAACGCACCGACGAACTCGCCCGCAACTACTTCCGGGCGGCAATCGCCAGGCCCCTCGACGAGGCCAACGCCTATGCGTGTCTCAAGGCGATAGTCCGGCTGCGGGTGGCCGAAGGCCGCGCGGACGAAGCCCTGGCCGCCGCGAAAGCCTGCTACGGGACCTACGGCTTCAGCGCCTACGTCTCCTCCAGCCAGTTTGCAAAGGTCGTCAGCCTCGTGGCCGATGCTCTCAGGGCGAAGTCGGGACACCTGGTCGCCGGGAACAACTTCCGCCGTTACCAACTCTACGGGCCCGCCGGCCCCGACAGGCGAGTCGGCACCCAGGACGACCTGAAGAACCCCTTCGAGGGCGTGGCGCTCAAACCGGACCCCGAACGCGACAAACTCTTCGAGCAAGCCATCGCCGCACAACCCGACACAACCAAAGGCCATCGCCTCCGGGGCTGGCTCTACCTCCTGTGGTGCAAGCCGAAGGAGGCACTGAGCGAGTTCAAGCGCCAGTTCGCCCTCTGTTCGCTCGACAGCGACGCCCTGAGTCGCGCTGCCCAGGACGTGGCCCTCGGCCTCAAGGCACTCAACGGGACGCCCGTCGGCATGGAGGCATTCGTCCGGTTCCAGCGCTACGGCCCCGAAGGCCCCGATGGCCGCAAGGGAACCCCCGACGACCTCGAGGACCCACTGGCTGGGCTTTAGAGAGAAAAACGTGGGAACGTTTCTGCCAATGGTCGCAGGGCTGAGAAACTCGGCGCTCGCGCTCGCCGTTTCCGCGGCGCTCGCGCTCGCCGGTGCCGGCGGCCAGTTGCTCATAGCCAGGCAGGCGCTCGAGAAGGGCGACCTGGCGACCGCCGAGAAAGCCTTCAGCCGCGCGCTCCAGGCTCCCGAGGCGAGCGCGCAGGAGCGAAAGGAGGCGCTCGAGGGCCTCGCCGGCCTCGTCGCCGAACCGGAGCGCGCCGCCAGAGTGGTCGCCCTCCTCGAGGAGCAACTCGACAGGTTGCCCGAGGACCAGCGCGCGCCGGTGCTCGACGCTCTGGTGGTGTGTTTGAAGGCGCGAGACGGCTCGTTGCGCTCGGCCTTTGCTCTCCTGGGCGAGGCGAGCCGCAACACCAGGGAACGCGAAGTGCGGCGCGTCTATTCCGCGTTGGCCGAGGCGTGGCAACGGGTCGGGCGGGAGGTGGCCAGGCTAGCGAGCGAATTCCGAAAGCCGTCGGCCCTCCGGCCCCTCGTCCACGAGAAGCCGCGTCGCTCCTCGCGGTCGCAGCGCCGCCACTCCATCGAACTCGCCGAGCCGAAGCGCCCGGTCCTCGAGCTCCGTCTGACCCGGGTGGCCCCGCCACATAGGTCCCGGCACCGTAGCGTCGAGAGGGTGGTGCTTCGCGCCCCGCAGCCTTTTCGCTATCGCCTCGGGGCCTACGAGCGAGTGGTCAAGCCCCCAGCGCGGCGGCGGCTGACGGCGGCATCGCTGGCGTCGGTGCTTTTCTCCCGCGCCTACCGTCGCGCCTCGCAGCTGGCCGCCCAGGGCCTCTACGAGGCCGCCAAGGCCCAGTACGCGACCTTCATGGAACTCTTCCCCGACAGCCCTCGCATCCAGCATGCGGCACGCTACGCCCTCCAACTGTTCCGCCGCGAGCGCGGCGCGGCCCAGGAGACCCGCACCCTGGTGGCCTACCTGCGCTGGCTCGAGGCCATCTTCGGGCCGAAGGGCCACGACTACGCCGAATACCTGGCGTTCAGTTACCTCGCCGACGACGCCGACCCCGTGGTCGTGGCCCGGGAGGCCGAGGCGTTCATCAAGCGCCATCCCGACTCGCGCTACGTCCCGGGCGTCCGGCTGGAGTTGGCGGTGGCGCTCGACGCGATCGGCTCGCCGCGGCGAGCCATCGAGGTCCTGCGCCCTGTGGCCGCGACCATAGACACCTCAACCCGAGCCAAGGCGGCCTACATCCTGGCCTGGTTGCTGATCTTCCAGGGCGAGGGAGCCGAGGCGCGCGGTGTGCTCCAGCGCCTCGCCGAGCAGAAGGCCAGCGACAGTTACGCCCGCTCGGCCAAGAGGCTCTTGGAGCAGATGGCGGCGCGCCCCTTGCCGAAGACCTCACTGCCCGAACTCCCCGTGGGGCAGACCGCCGAAGAGGCCCTCGCGAAGGCGCTACTGGCCGCCGGCGACGCATTCCTCCGCAAGGGCGACGTCGAGCGCGCCATGGACCTCTACGATCTCTTCCTGCAACTCTGTGAGGACGCGCCTGGCTACTATGCCGCGCGTTTGAGGATCGAGCGCCTCAAGCAAACGGGAAAACTCGAAGACTTCTGACCATGGCTCGAACGTTCCAGCCCTGGGTCGCCCTGCTTGTTGTGTGTGGATTCTCCGCCTTCGCCGGCGAGCAAGCCGAAAAGCCACACCCCGAGGTGGCCGCGCTGGTCGAGAACTGGCAGGAACTCCACGCCAGGGGCACCGCCTTCGAACTCCGCCCCGCCTATCAGAAACTCCAGGCACGAGCGGCGCGAGTGGCCGAGAAACTCGGCGATGACCCAGCCGCCGCCGGCGCCTATCTGGTTCTGGCACGTTGTTGCGAGGTCCTCGGCGAGTATCCCGAAAAGGACGCCGCCTTCGAGCGCTACGTCGAACTCCTCGCCCAGCGCTCGAACGACCAGGCCGCAGCGGCGCTGCGAGAAGAAGCCGAAAGACTGATCGCGGACCGCGAACTCTACCCTGCCACCAGAGTCCTGCAACTGATGCTCCGCAAGTTCCCCGAAGGGCCCAGCGCGGCCTGGGCATCGTACCGGCTGGGGACGGCATACCTGTGGATGGGCGACGAGGAGAAGGCCATCGAGGCCCTCAAGAGGGTCGTCGAGCAATGGCCCAATGACCCGATCGCCGTCGAGGCCACACTGCGCCTGGCGAGAGCCTACATGGCGGGAGAGGACCCCGGCGAGGCGGTCGCCGTCCTCGAGGACTTCCTGAAGGCCCACCCGAAGAGCAAGGACCGCGACGCAGCGCTCTTCGCCCTGGGCGTAGCACACCAGATGTGCAAGGACTACTACAGCGCCGTGGCCACCTTCCTGGAACTTGCCCGCCAGGCGCCCGACTCCCCCTATGCCCCCGCGGCGCGCGCCATGGTCGCCAGACTCCGCGCGAGCCTCATCCAGCGTCTCGCACACCGAAATCGCAATGGCTAAACACGCCATCCTCTCCGACATCCACGGCAACTGGGAAGCACTGGTTGCCGTCTGCCGCGACTTCATGACACTCGACGGGGTCCGGTCCGTCGTCTCGCTCGGCGACATCGTCGGCTACGGCGCGGGCCCTGCCGCCGTCGTCGCCGGAATCCACAGCCTCTCCAAGCGCGGCTACGAAGTCCACTACTGCATGGGCAACCACGACGCCGCCGTCGTCGGGCGCTACGAGTTCGTGGACCTTCGCGACCCGCGCGACCGCGAGCGACTCGCCCAGGAGGCCGGCCTGACCACGACCAGGGAGATCGCCCGACACTACCACGACATCGAGAACCGAAAATACGTTCCCGTCACCTACAACGCCAAGGCCTCGCTCGCCTGGACCCTCGAGAACCTCCCTCAGCAGACCATCGCCTTCCTCGCCCAGCGCAGCACCGACTATCTCATGCTCGTCAAGGGTGTCCTGTGTGTCCACGCTTCCCCTCGGGACCCTCTCTTTGGCTACGTGACCGACGCTCGTCGGGCGCAACGGGCTCTTGAAACGCCCTTGATGAACGCCGTTCACCTGTGCCTGTGTGGCCACAGCCACATCCCAGGCGTCTGGCAACTGCCGGCCGAGAGCCTCGTGCGATACGCGGGGAACGTCATCGTCATGGAAGAGCCGCGCACGCTCAGCGGCCCGCGTGTCCAATGCGACCCTGAGGCGACCATCACGGTCGTCAATGTCGGCTCGGTCGGCCAGCCCCGCGACGCCGACCCGCGGGCCTGCTACGCTATCTACGACGACGAAGCCCAGACCGTGGAACTCCGCCGAGTGGCCTACGATATCGAGGCGGCCCGGCGGAAGATAATCGAGGCCGGCTTGCCGAAGGTCCTGGCGCACCGCCTGGGCAGCGCCGACGCCGAAAAAGACCTCGAAGACCTCCCCGAAGGCTGAAACCACGCCTGTCCTTGTAGGCGGGGCGTCCCGCCCCGCGTCGGACCCTCTTGTAGGCGTGGCGTCCCGCCCCGCGTTGGACCCTCTTGTAGGCGGGGCGTCTCGCCCCGCGTGGGACCCTCTTGTAGGCGGGGCGTCCCGCCCCGCGATGCACAGGCTGGAAAGCCTGTGCCACCGGGTCTCGGTTGTGCCGAAGGTGTTTTTCGCGGGCCGAGACGGCCCGCCTACAACCGGTT
>CAYYCI010000226.1:0-6903 GCA_964470215.1 uncultured Planctomycetota bacterium | reverse complement strand
TGTTCAGGGCGCTGCCGTTGAAACTCCAGGAGTAGTTCTGGCTGGTGCGCAGGTCGAGTTTGTCGAACTCCTCGGTGCCCTCGTCGCCGAAAAGGGGATAGCGCAGCTTGCTCTCGCCGTAGTCGCTGCGGAAGAAGAGTCTGAAGGCGTGCTTCGGGTTGTTGGAACTGCGGCTGTAGCCCCCTCGGATGCGCAGGCCGCCGTTTATCTGGAACCCCCCCTCCCCTTCCGGATCGATCAGTTCGACGGAGACCGGCCGCTCCCACGCGCCTCCCTCTTGCCGAGCGTTCACATAGATGCCAGTGGCCGGGTCGAAGAGGTTCTCGAGGTCCGTGACCAGTGAGATCGAGGGGATCGAGACCAGGGCGTCCTCGAGCTGGGGACCCCAGGTGGGATTGTTGACGATGTCGGGGTCCATCCCGTAGTCGAGCACCTGGCCGTTGATGGGGCCGGCAGGCCAGTCGTGGGTAACGACCGAAACGTCGTCGAAGTAGGCATCGAGGAACTCATCCGGGGCCGAGGCCCCGTTATTGTAGGCGCCGACTGTCAGGGTGTGGTCGCCGCGGGCGAGGGCAACGCTGAAGGTCGCGGTCCGCCAGCCGCTGTCGTAGTCGCCGTTGGCCTGTCCGTCGCCGGCCACGTGCAAGAGCGAGTCGTTGGCGTCCGAGCCGTAACGGGTCCCGTCCACCTCGAGGATGATCTCGCCGAACTCGCTCGTCTCGTATGGGTCGGCCATCACCAGGCGATAGGCCACGGAGACGTCGGCGGTGGTGTCGGCCTCGACCCGGAAGGGCGCCGACCACCCGCCTGAAAGGGCGCCGCTGACCGGGCCTGGCCCGAGGCGAACGTGGAGTCCGCCGCCAGCGCTTCCGCCGCTCGGCTGAAACTCGCCGTCAGCGGCAGCCGGGTTCGACGTCCCACCGAAGAGGTCGTCGGCGTAGGTGAAGCCGTCGGCATCGGTTTCGAACGAGGCCGCCAGGTGTTCGGTGGCCGGCGGCTGGCCGTCGGGGCTTTGGGTCAGCACGTCGTCGAGGAAAATGTAGGTCTGGGAGCGGACGTCGCCCGGCTCGTGGCCTTCCTTGAAGGCCGCGGCACGGACGACCGTCGTGCCGGAGATGTGGATGGGGGCGGTGTAAACAGTGCCGTTGTCCTCCGTCGGAGTGCTCCCGTCGAGGGTGTAGCGAATGATCGCCCCCTCGGTCCGAGAGGTCAGGGCCAGGTCGAACGGCTGGTCGTAGAAGCCGTGGGGGTGGCTGAACTCGACGTCGGCCGCCCGGCTGTAGTAGTCGGTCGAGTTGGCGAAGCCAGGGGTCGGGGTGGCGAAGTAGTGTTCCCCCACCCCCAGCACGTCAATGTCCACCAACTCCGGGACGAGGAGAAAGTCGGAGTCGTCGGGCGCGAAGTTCAGGCCCTGGATGGCCAGGACGTTCGTCCCCGCTTGAAGCAAATCGAGGTGCTCGGAAATGTCAATCACCTCGGCCACCAGCGCCTGTTGGTCGGGGTGTTCGGCAGTCGCCGCGGAGTTCCAGGATGGGGTTTCTGGGGCATTTCGCCGGGCGACCTCCACCCCGTTCAGGTAGGCCACGAAGCCGTCGTCGTAGTTGACCCTCAGGGCGAGCGAATCGTGAGCAGACGGGTCGGGCACCTCGAACGGCACTCGTATGAAGGCCGAGGCGCTCACCCCGAACATCTGGCTCTCGAGGTCGGTGGCGATCAGGTCGCCGTAGCCGAGCCCAGAGCCCGAGCCGACGACCTGTGCCTCGACCGCCAGGCCGCCGTGGTCGGTGTCGCCGATGAGGTCGAAATCGGAGGCGTTCCAGGCCGAACCTGCGCCTGGTGCGGCGAAGACCTCGAGTTCCGAGCCCCCACCCCGCTCGTAGAAGACCACCTCGAGGGGATATCGGCCAGCGGCCGGGAAGTCGAACACCCCGAGGGTGTCGCCGGGGCCGCGCGGGTTGTAGTAAGAGATGGTGTCGCTGCCGGCCGGAGTGGTCGAGTTGGTCACGGCGCTCGTCGTTGCGCCGGTTATCGTCAGGCGGAAGCCGTCGTCGGTGTTCGCCCCGATGGTCCACTGCCCCGCGCTCGGGATGATCAGATCGGCGGTGACGTGGGCGACGTAGTCGTTGGTGTCCTGGTTGATGAAGAGTCCTGGGAAGGATTGCTCGTTGGCGTCGTAGTGGCCGTGGCCGCCGGTATTGAAGAAGTTGAGCACAGGACGGTTTTCGGCCTCGGTCCAGGCCCGTTTCGCGGGGTCGGCCGCCACCTGCTCGGCCACGTCGAGGTTGCCGACGGTGAGGTTGGCCTTGTGGGTCCAGACGGCGAAGCCAGAGACGCTTTGTTCGTAGCCAACGCCAGTGGTCCCGGCGAGCCAATCGGAGTCGTCGAAGGCCGCATCGGCCCAGTCTGGCGCCGGAGGCACGGTGCCTGAGACATAAACGGAGCACGGTGCGCCGGCAGCGAGAATCGTAGTGGTCTCGACCTCTTCGCCGATGCCGTAGGAGACGTCGGCGCGCTGGTCGGGATATCTGGGCGCGAACTCCGAGGCCACCGTCTGGCCGTCCGGCTCGACCAGGGCCAGGTACTCGCCGTCGCTGCTCAGCGCGAAGTTGGTGTGGAGTTCCTGGCCCGGGAGGGCGATGTCGCGCCCGGACGCGAAGACCACAAGGTAGCCACCGGCCGGGACCTCGACCTCGGGAAAGCGCCACTTGCCCAGATCGTCGGGGTCGTCGGTCAGGTACCAACCGTCGAGATTGGCCGCTTCGCTCCCCGAGTTGTGGATTTCGATCCAGTCGGAATGGTCGCCGAAGCCGTCCAGAAGGCTCTCGTGGTTGAGGGCCATGAACTCGCTGATGGTCAGCGAGCCGGAGAGGAGGACGCGCGGCTCGAGCGGCTCGAGGCGCAACCGCTGGCGGGAGGGCTCTCTTCGCTTGGCTTGCGACCCGGCCATCTCGACCACCCCGTGAGGCGGGGGCCTCCCCCTTCTCACCCCGCCGCCATGACGAGTTGCGCGTGGTTGGGGGGATCGGTCAAGAAGCCGGACCGACCACGCGCGGTGTTGCCAGACGGGTAGCGGCCCGGCGGACGAAGAACCGCACGTCCACTGGCTCACCCGGCCTAGGAGGCACGTAGTCCCGCAGGGAGACCCCAACCGGCGGGGCGAGGAAGACCCTCGGCAACTCGATCAGGACTCTCACCCCCCACCTCCGCAAAGGAGAATTGCCCAGGTAGTCCCTGGGGATGCGCTCGACCTGCGAGCCCACCCTGACCACACGCGCGCGAGCCACCTGCACCTGAGGAAAGCGCCGACGCACCTCCACCACCATTCCCTCCCTCGGCTCCAGCGGCCGCCCCTGCTCGACGAAACTCACCACCTGCATCGTCCCCAGGTCCGCCACCGCCACCACGGGGTCACCGGCGAGCACCGTGTCGCCGACCCTCCTGTAAACCGCGGTGATCACCCCCCCTATCGGGGAACGCAGGACGAGGGCCTCGCGCTGAAGCCTGACTTCGTCGAGCCTTTTGAGTTGGACGTTTATCGCCTCGCGCAAGGGCTTGAGGGCGACCTCGATGCTCTCGGCGCGGACGAGTTCGTCGGGCATTCCCCCGGCGTCGAGCGCGGCGGCCAGTTGTCGCTCGACCACCGTCAGGGCCTCCTTGCTCGCCGCGATCTTCCGCTTGAGCGCCTCGTAACGGAACTTGACGTCGTCGTACTCCTGGTCGCCGATGACGCTGCGGTCGTGAAGCGCGCGGCTCCGCTCGAGCATCGCCCCCAGGCGCTGAAGCTCCACCTGGTCGTTCTCGAGCTGGATCATGCGGTCCAGTTTGTCCAGCCGCAGTTGTTCGGTGCGCACGGCGTAGTTGCGGGTCTTCGAGAAGAGGTTCGCCCGTTCGAGTTCGGCCTCGTCGCGCAGTCGTCGCTCGGTGGCCTGGAGTTCGGCCTGGAGGCGCTTGAGTTCGGCCTGCGCCACCTCGAGGCCCGCGCGCACCGCCGCGTCGTCCAGGCGCGCCACCACTGTCCCAGGCTCGACCTCTTGCGAAAGCCCCACCGTGAGTCCGACCAGGGTGCCCGACTGAAGCGGCGCGATGACCGCCTGGCGCTCGGCCTCGATCATCCCCGGCGCGTCGAACATCGCCACGCGCTCGCGCCAGAACATCACGACCACCGCCACCACCCCGAGCCACACCACCAGCGGCACTAGGCGACAACGCACCCACTGGAGCCTTCGCCGAAGCGGGGTCCGTATCTTCCCCGGCCTCTCCATCGCTTGCTAGACCTCCGACTCGTCCTCGCGGCGCACCATCGAAAGATGTGAGACCCCCTCGGCGCCCGACAGTTCCTCCACCAGTTCCCCCGCTCGGTCAGGGTCGCGGAACAGGACGCGGTAACTGAAATCCGCCGCGCCCACTGTCTCGCTCACCCGCTGCGAAGCCAACACCGCGCGTCGGCAGTGGCGGCGCAGGATCGGCTCGAGATCGCCGAGCGCGCGCGCACCCCCAGCGGCGCGAAAACTCAAGATAGCGTCGAAACGATGACGCGACCCAAACGCCGTGAAGTACAACAGCACCAGCACCCCACAGATCGTCAGGGTGCCGATGACTGCAATCTCGAAACCCGTCGTCCCAACCGCTAGTCCGATGACAAGGGCCAGGAGCAGGAAGGCGGTGTCGCGGGTGTCCTTGAGGATGTTGCGGAATCGCACGATTGCCACCGCACCCATCAGCCCGAACGCTATGATCAGGCTGTTGGCTATCGTCAGCACCACCATCGCCATCGAGAGAATGATCGGCAACACCACCAACGACTGGACGAAGGACCGCGAGTAGGAAAGCCCCGTGTGGGTAAACATATACGTCCAGGCGATCACGTTCCCGAGGACGAACGCCAGGGCGAGCGCGAGGACCACGGTCCAGAGGTCTCCGGGAGCCGAGGTCTGTAGCGCGTCGAGTATCTGGTCGAGGAAGTCCATCGGGCCTCCTCCTCTCCTCACGCCATCGCGTAGCCGAACCGGGCCAGGGTGTCCACCGCGTTCACGTACTTCGCCATCGAGGTCCGCACGAGCTCCAGCGCCTCGATCATCTCCCGCGCCCAGTTCGGATAAGTGTCCGTGAACTTCACCTCCAGAACCACCCAGTCCTCCGACAACGCGACCCAGCCCGGCCCATCGGGATCAGGGGCAGGCGAGGTTGTCCACCGAGACATCAGGTGGCGGTCCAGCGTGACCCTGGCGCCGGTGCCGCGCGGGTCCACGTATGCCTCTCGCCAGTACTGAACCCACACTCTCGGACGCGCGAGAAGGGACGCCCCCAGCCGGCAGAACTCCTCGACGGCGGCAAGGCCCTCGGGGCTGAACTCCACCAGGTCCTCCGGCACCACGCAGAAACTCCCCGCCACCCGCTCGGCAAACTCCCTGCGGACCGCAGCGCGAGTCTTAGACACCACGTCCCCCCGCCGCGCCTTTATCTCGAAGTAGGCCGGCCCACACGCCTCATAATGCCTCACGCGCAGTTTGAAGCGGTTCTTCTCGCCCGCCACGCTGCTGCCGTAGAACGCCAGGCCGCGGGTGTCCAAGTAAAGACTGTAAACCGGGTATTCGTTGCCGTGGAGGGCGTCGGCGTGGATGTCGGGCACGAGGTGCGCCGCGGCGATGGCGGAGGCCAGGCGGGCGCGCTCCCGGTCTATCAGATACTTGTACTCGAAGCGCTGCCAGGAGACCAGGGCGCCAGAGCCCAACATGGCGCCATCCTCAGCGGCGGCCATTGCCACAGTTCGCCGGGGGACGTGGCCAACCGTGCGCCCCGCCGACCTTGCCTCCCGCTCGCCCCTTCAGCGGCAGGTTATCCAATGCGCTTGCGCGCTTTCCACCCTCGCTTATGCAGCATACTATTTTTAGCAAATTGCTAAAGCCAAATCAAGGAAAAACTTGCAGAAAAACCAGCCTACGACCCACCTGAAGCACCCGACCGCTGCATTGGTGAGCGTCGTCGTGGAGGATCGGACAACGGGCCGACGACTCAACTGGTCGGCCCATCGGAGCGCCGCCCGGAGGAATACCCTTGACTTCGAGCCGCGCTCGCCTCCGAGGGTTCACCCGCTGAGAAGCGCTCAGATGCTGTACTGGCGGATTTTGTTGCGCAGCGTGGTGCGGTGGAGGCCCAGGATGGCGGCCGTGCGGGCCTGGTTCCTGCCGGTTAGCCTGAGCGCCTCGGCGATGATCGCCCGCTCGAGCTCCTCGACCATCTCGTCGTAGAGACGGCCTTCGCGGCCCTGGGACCGCGCCATCTTCTCGGCGATCAGGGCCGCGGCCGCCCGGCGAAACTCGCCGATCAGGCTGCTTGCCTCGGCTCGGACCAGGCGCGGGAGGTGTTCGGGCAAGATTGTCGTTCCCCGACACTGCACGAGCGCGTGTTCGATGGCGTTGCGCAGTTCGCGGACGTTTCCCGGCCAGTCGTGTGCCATCAGGACCTCGAGCGCCGCCTGGCTCACCTGGACCTCGCGCCCGGCCACCGCCTGCTCGAGGAAGTGGGCGACCAGGAGCGGGATGTCGTCCCTGCGCTCGCGCAGCGGCGGAAGGTCTATCGTCACCACGTTCACGCGATAGAAAAGGTCCTGGCGGAAGCGTCCCTCCCGACATCTCGCCTCCAGGTCCTGGTTGGTGGCGGCGAGGATGCGGACGTCGAGGTCGCGGGCTCTGGTGGAGCCGAGTCGCTCGCTCTTGCGGGTCTCGAGGAAGCGCAGGAGTTTGGCCTGCGCGGCCGGCGGCAGGTCGGCTATTTCGTCCAGGAGGAGAGTTCCGCCGTTCGCCTGTTCGAGTCTGCCGGGTTTCGGGTGAGTGGCGCCGGTGAACGCTCCGGCCTCGTAGCCGTAGAGTTCGCTCTCGACGAGGTTCTCGGGCAGCGCCGCGC
>CAYYCI010000225.1:0-6904 GCA_964470215.1 uncultured Planctomycetota bacterium | reverse complement strand
ACAAAGATGGAGGCCGCGGAGAGGAACCGCGAGTTGTAGGCGGGCCGTCTCGGCCCGCGAAAGGTCCCGTCCATGGGAAAGGTTCGAGGCGGGGCACGGACGTCCCGGCGGCGAAGCAAGAGGGAGAACGGGAGTCGTTTCTCTCCCCGTCCCCATCCGCGAGGTCAGGGCCGGAATCAACCTGATCTGTGAGAAGAACCGATGGAAGAGAAAGACTACCGCTTCGAGACCCTGCAACTCCACGGGGGCCAGGTGCCGGACCCGACCACGGGCTCGCGTGCGGTGCCGATCTACCAGACGACCTCGTACTGCTTCCGCGACACGGCCCACGCGGCTCGGCTCTTCGCCCTCGAGGAAGAGGGCTTCATCTACACTCGGATAATGAACCCGACGACCGACGTCCTCGAGAAGCGCATCGCGCTCCTCGAGGGCGGGGTGGCCGCCCTGGCGTTCAGCAGCGGCCAAGCGGCCTGCACGGTCGGGGTGCTCAACATTGTGCCTCAGGGCCACCAGGTGGTCGCCGCCTCGACACTCTACGGCGGCACGGTGACCCTGATGGACGTGACGCTCCGGCGTCTGGGGGTCGAGACCATCTTCGTGGACCCCGCGAACCCGGCGAATTTCAAGAAGGCGATAACCGAAAAGACCCGGCTCCTTTTCGTCGAGACGATCGGCAACCCGGAACTCAACGTTCCCGACATCGCGGCCGTCGCCGAGGTGGCACACGAGGCCGGGGTGCCGCTGATGGTGGACAACACGTTCGCCACGCCGTATCTGTGTCGCCCGCTCGAGCACGGTGCCGACATCGTGATGCACTCGCTGACGAAGTATATCGGGGGCCACGGCACTTGCATCGGCGGCATTCTAGTGGACGGGGGGAAGTTCGACTGGGCGAACGGCAAGTTCCCCATGCTCACCGAGCCGGATGCCAGTTACCACGGGCTGCGCTACGTCGAGGCGTTCGGCCCGGGGGCATACATCGCCAAGGCCCGGGTGAACCTCCTACGAGACCTGGGCGCTTGCATCAGCCCGTTCAACGCGTTCCTGATCCTCCAGGGCTGCGAGACTCTCTCACTGCGGATGGAGCGCCACAGCGCCAACGCTCTGGCGGTGGCGCGGTGGCTGGAGGACCACCCGCTGGTGACGTGGGTGAAGTATCCGGGGCTGCCGTCGCATCCTTCGCACGAGTTGGCCAGGCGCTACTTGCCGCGCGGGTGTGGCGGGATGATCGGCTTCGGGATCAAGGGCGGCCTGGAGGCGGGCAAGAAGTTCATCGAGGCCACCCGGCTGTGTAGCCACCTGGCGAACATCGGCGACGCCAAGACCCTGGTCATCCACCCGGCCTCGACGACCCACCAGCAACTGACCGAGGAACAACAGCGGGCCTGCGGGGTGACGCCGGATTTCGTGCGGCTGTCGGTGGGGCTCGAGGCGGTCGAGGACATCATCGCGGACCTCGACCAGGCTCTTCGCGCGAGCCAGTGAGGCGACAGGAGAGACGATGGCCGGCGACGAACCCCAGATGGAGCAAAAGGCCCTTCGCCCCGACCTGCCGCCCTGGGAGCAGCCCGACTCGGTCGGGATTGTCGAGACGAAGTACTACACCTTCGCCGAGCCACCGAACGAGATGCCGCTGGACAGCGGCGCGAAACTCGGGCCGATCACGCTGGCCTACGAGACCTACGGCCAACTCGACGAGTCGCGCCGCAACGCCATCCTGATCTGCCACGCTCTCTCCGGCGATGCCCACGTCGCCGGCTACCACTCGCCCGAGGACCGCAAGCCGGGCTGGTGGGACGCGATGGTCGGCCCGGGAAAGGCGTTCGACACCTCGCGCTACTTCGTCGTCTGTCCCAACTGCATCGGCGGCTGCAAAGGCTCCACGGGGCCATCATCGATCAACCCGGCGACTGGCCGGCCCTATGGGCGCTCGTTCCCCGTGGTGACCATGGCCGACATGGTCCGCGCGCAAAAGCACCTGATTGACCACCTGGGGATAAAGAAACTCCTGACGGTGGTGGGGGGCTCGATGGGAGGGATGCAGGTTCTCGAGTGGGCCATCACCTATCCGGATATGGTGTGCAGCGCCATCCCGATTGCCACCACTGCAAGGCTCAATGCCCAGGGGATCGCGTTCAACGTTGTCGGTCGGGAGGCCATCCTCAACGACCCGAACTACCGCGGGGGCGACTACTACGAGGGCGAGCCGCCGCGTCGGGGCCTGGCCGTGGCCCGGATGCTGGGCCACATCACCTACCTGAGCGAGGAATCCATGCGGCGGAAGTTCGGCCGCCAACTGCGGGACAAGGAGGACTACGGCTACGATTTCGAGGTGGACTTCCAGGTCGAGAGCTATCTCCAGTACCAGGGCCAGGCGTTCACCGAGCGCTTCGACGCCAATTCCTACCTCTACATCACCCGCGCGATGGACTATTTCGACCTGGCGGGCAAGCACGGCTCCCTCGAGGCGGCGTTCCGGGGGGTGAAGGCCCGGTTCCTGATCATCGCGTTCAGTTCCGATTGGCTCTATCCTCCTGGCCAGTCGAAGGAGATAGTGTCTGCCCTTCGGGCGAACCGCGCCCATTTCGCCTACTACGAGATCCCTTCCAGTTACGGCCACGACGCGTTCCTTCTCGAGCGCGAGGCCCTGACGGAGGCGATCTCGAAGTTCCTGGACCTCAACTACCGCCGGGCGCACGAGGAGGAGAGAGGCTGAATGGCGTTCCAGGACCTCCCCGCTCCCATCCGCCCCGACCTGCTCGAGATAGCCAGCCTGATCGAACCGGGCAGCCGCGTTCTCGACCTCGGCTGCGGCGAAGGCGACTTGATGGTCCACCTCGAGGAACACAAGGGGGTGGAGGCGCGCGGGGTGGAGATCAGGCCCGATCGGATCGTGGACTGCGTGGCAAAGGGCCTCTCGTGTTGCCAGGGCGACATAGACGAGGGCCTCCAGGACTACTCCGACGGGTCTTTCGACTACGTGGTCCTTAGCCTCACCCTCCACCTGGTGAGCCGCCCGGGACTCGTGGTCCAGGAAATGTTGCGGGTCGGGCGGTGGGGGATCGTCTCGATCCCGAACTTCGGCTACTGGCGCATCCGCCTGGGTCTGCTTCTTCGCGGGTGCATTCCCAGGGCCGGCTGCTTCCGCCAGAAGTGGTACAACACCCCCGTGGGCCACGTGATGACGCTGAACGATTTCCGGGACTTCTGCCGCGAGAACGGCATCGAGGTCGAGCAGCAACGATTCGTCAGCGGCGGCGGGGTCATCTCACGGCTCATGGCCCGGCTCTTCCCCAACTTCTTCGCCCAACTGGGCATTTACCTCCTCACCACACCCCGGGGGGCAAAAAACCCTTGCAAGGAATGGCCATTGAATTATAATGGGGTCAGGTGCACAGCCAGGCCCCGGGCCTTTGAAGAAGGCAGGTGAGTAGCCATGGCAGAGGACTACATCTCTTTCGACGACGCCCTCAAGGCGCTGCGGATGGAGGAAGCGGAGTTGCGCGCCCTGATCTCCCAGGGGAAACTGCGCGCCTTCCGCGACGAGAACACCCTGAAGTTCCGCCGGCAGGACATCGAGAACCTGGCGGCACAGCGCGCGGCCGAGGCAACGCCCGAAAGCCTCGAGGAGACCGCCGTCCCGGAGGTGGCCGCGCTCGAGACCGGTGAGCCGGTGGATCTCCTTTCCGACACGTCCCTGGACTTCGACGACACCGCCGAGACCATAATCGGCGGCGAGGAACCGGCCCTGGCTCCCGCCGAAAGCGACACCAAGGCCGAGGAGCCCTCGACCAAAGTCCCCACCATCGAACTCACCCCGGCTGAGGAGACGGCCACCGAGGAAACCGAGGTCCCCACCCTCGACCTCAGCAGCGAGGCCGTCTCCGACTCCTCGGAGACCGAGGTGCCGACCATGGTGATCGGCCTCGACGACTACGACGACACCCACGTGGCGACCGAGGATGTCGCCACCGAGGACGTTCAATTGGAGCCCGGCGGCCTCGACGAGCTCGAGCCGGCCACCGAGGAGTTCACCCCGACCCTGGAGCCGGAAGTCAGCACCGAGGAAGAGCCGACCGCACCCGGCGAAGAGGAACTGCGCCCGGGCCGCGTCACACCGCCATCCTCCGTCGGAACGGGCGAGCCGCTAGCGGTCCGCGAGGTGCCCTCGGCGCTCTACACCACCATGTGTGCCCTCGCGGCGTTTTTGCTCGTGGTTCCCGGGGCACTGTTCTTCTACGCGATGATAACCCGGCAGGTGCCGGACTTCTTGCGACCGGTCGTGGAGTTTTTCTGGACCCAGTTCAAACTCCCGCCGTTGTCGTGAGAGCGAGTTCCCCGTGGCCCCCGCTATCGCGGTGGCGGACCCCATTAAGAAAGTTCCCCGTCGCAGAGGAGAGGTGCGCAATGAAGCCAACGGTGCTCAAGGCTGGAGTGGTGGCCCTCGTGGCCTGCGCGCTCGCATCACAGGGCTGCCTGGTCCCGTGGAAGAAGTACATCGGGCTCAAGCGCAAGTACGAGGACGCCGTCGCCGAGCTCGAGCGCAAGGATCGCCAACTCGCCGACGCCAACACCCGCATCCAGCAACTCAACGACGAACTGAAGACCAAGAACCAAATAGTCAAACTCTATGAGGACAAGAAGCGCGAGGCCGAGGCACTTGCGGCCCAGGCACGCGCACAACTCGACAAACTCCAGAAGCGCCTCGAGGAAATAGCCAGGACCCACGGGCCCGGTGTCGAGGTCATCGAGGGCGGAATCCTCATCCGCGACCAACTCCTCTTCCCTCTCGGCAGCGCCGAGGTCTCCGAAAAGGGCAAGAAACTCCTCGCCGACGTCGCCGCAAAGTTCAAGAACACCAACGAGGTCATCCAGGTGGACGGCCACACCGACGACATCCCCGTCCAGAAGCCCGAAACCGTCAAGAAGTTCGGCGACAACTGGGGCCTCGCCGCAATGAGGGCCGTCGCAGTCGCAAGACTCCTCGAGAAATACGGAATCCCCGGCAAGCGAATCTACATCCGAGGATTCAGCATGTACCGCCCACGCGTCCCGAACACCTCCCTCGAGAACCGAAGCAAGAACCGAAGAGTCGAGGTCATGTTCCTCCCGCCACAGGCCGCCGGAGCCGCTAAACCCGCCCCGAAGAAAAAGGCCAGTTAGCCCAGGAAAGGACCCGCCAGACAATGAGACACATCCGCGCCCTGCTCCCTCTCGCATTGCTCGTCGCTGCCGGCTGTGTCGTGCCGCTCTCGCGGTACAAGGCCCTCGAGGCCGAGCGTGACCGCCTGACCCAGCTCCTCGACGAGCGCGAGAAGGACCTCACCGCTGCCCAGGACTCCTTCCGCAAGCGCTTCGAGGACGTCTCGCGCGAACTCGACCTCTACAAACGACAGGCGGGAACCTCGAAGGCGGAGGCCCAGAAAGCCCAGGCGGAACTGGAGGCCGCCAGGAAAAAAGCCAAGGACTTCGAGGAGCAGCTTCGCGCCCTCGGGGTCGGCGAGGTCCGAGACGGCCGCCTCGTCCTTCAGGGAGCGCTCCTCTTCGACCTCGGCAAGGCCACCGTCACCAGGCGCGGCGCCGCCATCCTCGACAAGATCGCCGCCGCATTCAAGGCTAAGGACGTCCTCATCCAGATTGACGGCTACACCGACAACGTCCCGGTCAAGAAACCCGAGACCAAGAAACTCCACACCGACAACATGGGCCTCGCGGCCCACAGGGCCCTGGCCGTCTTCCGCTACCTGGCCTCGAAGGGCATCCCCGAGCGCAACATGTTCGTCCGAGCCTTCGGCCCCCATTGGCCCGTGGCTAGCAACGTCACCCCGGCTGGCAGGGCCAAGAACCGCAGGGTCGAGATCCTTTTCATTCCTGCGTCGCTGGTCCGGCGCGCCAGAGGCTCCTAGCCAGCGCCAGCCGGCGCACTCCCATTCCGCGCGCCCTCATAAATGTGCCGGCAACACCTCGTCCACAATGTCCATCCCGGCCACTATGTCCGAGGCCAGGATCGGACCGGAATAGCCCGAGGTGTAATGGTGGGGGCGTCTGCCAGAGAGTCCGTCGCGCGCCGGCTCAACCAAACTTGACGTCCGGGTGGGTGAAGCGCAGCCCCGCGTTGTCGTGCCAGGTGGCATACTCGCTGACAATCGCCCCCTGCGGGCCGGCGACCATGAAGTGCCAGTTGCACGGCTGGTCGAGGACGGCACACTCGCCGGGCAGGAGTTTCTTGGCGACCCGCGCCCGCGCGATCTTCCGATGGCTCGGCGGGATGCGATTGACCATCTCGGGTGTGCTTTTGCCCGTCATCCCAAAGACGTAGCACCACCCGTAGCGGACGTGCCAGCCTTCCATCTTGGCCGGACCGTTCTCGGTCGAGAGGTGTTGGTGTTCGGGGATCATCTGGCCGGGTAGGAGATAGATTTCGTGGCCGAAAAAGCCGCGATGGTCGTTGATCCAGAAAATGCCCGCCATCCCAACCTCGGTGAACTTCCCCAGGCCGAAGTCCATCGTCCAGAACTCATCGGTCCGCAGCCGCGGCGGGATGGGGTAGTTGTAGTATTCCATCATCTCGTAGTAGGCCGCCTTAGCCTTCTCGACGTCGAACGAGCCGTCGGGCTTGTAGAAGTGTTCGTTCGGATAGATTTTCGGCCCGCGGCGGCCCTCGCCCGCCTCGGCGCGTCCCCCCTTCATCGCGGCCGCACCGGCGGCACCCGCCATCAAGCCAGCCAGCCAGCCTCTTCGGTCCACCTCAGACATTCCAGCTCTCCTTTACCCAGGGGTTCCGTTAGGCTCTGCCGCCGCCCTCGTATCATAACGACGCGCACGTCACGATGCAAGCATCGGGCGGGGGCAGAGTGTGGCCCCTGATTATGGGGTTCTCGATAACCCCGTCGGCGGCGGGTGG
>CAYYCI010000224.1:0-6905 GCA_964470215.1 uncultured Planctomycetota bacterium | reverse complement strand
GGCGGGGCGTCTCGCCCCGCGAGCGCCGGAAGCGCCCCGCGAACCGAGCGGCGGGGCGCGGAGGCCCCGCCCACAGGAGCCTCCGCGAACGAACACGAAGGGGCACGAAGACTCCTGGTCGAATCCATCGGTGTTTATCGGTGTTCACCTGTGGCTAGCGTCTCTGCCGCGTTCATCTGCGTGCATCTGGGGTTTCGGAGCGAGCAGGCACAGGCTGGAAAGCCTGTGCCACCGGTCAGGTCCCCGGGGCAAGGGCCTTCCAGGGGCGAGACGATGTGTCGCCCGTGCGAGCCTGGGGACCAGGTCCCTCGAGGGCCAGGCGGCCTCGCCCGGCCGCGCGCGGGCTGACCGGGGCGGGCACAGGGGACCGCCCCTACAGAACTGGTGGGTGCCGGCTCGGTGGCTGGTAGGGGCAGGCCCCCTTGCCTGCCCATTCCGGCCTCTGCGGTGGAAGAACGCTCCAGGCGGGGCGTCCCCGCCCCGGGTCAGGCCGGTTTCACCACAGAGGCACAAAGGACACAGAGAAGGACGGATGGGATGGGCCGTTGGTTTTGGGTTGTTGCTTGTGGGAAGAGGGGGTTGGTCAACGGGGTTGGATTGGCGGTGGCGCGTGGCGTGTAGGCGGGGCGTCTCGCCCCGCGTCCTCAACACAGGGCCGAAAGCCTGAGAGCGTGCAGGAAGCCCGCGGTTGGCCTCAAAATTCGCTGGGGCGCGTGGGCTTTGGCACGCTTTTGTGCACCGTGGGTTCCTAATGCAGGCGAGAAGGAAAAGAATGCTTTGCCGAAAGAACGCAAGGCGCTTGGGGCGCGGGGCTCCGGAAACGACGGGTCGGGGTTGGCAGCCAGCCAAGGCATTCTTTTCCTTCTCGCCTGCCAATTGTTTGCGGTGCAAAAAGCGTGCCAAAGCCCGCACCCTCCGGCGCGCTGCCATCCCGCTTTTCCTGATACATGTGCCACCAGCAGGGACCGGGGCAGATGCGCGGGTCTGTAGCGGCACGGCACTGCCGCGCCCGTTGCAGGCGGGGCCTCTGGGCCCGGCGGCCCAGGAAAACGGGGACGCGAGTCGTCTTCCTGGTCGGGAAAACGACTCCCGTTCCATATTCGGGTTATGCCGCGGATGGAATACTCGGGCTTGACAACATCCCATTTATGGAATATAATAGAGGTCGAATCGAGGGGAGCACGAGATGGCTCACCGTCTGGTTGCCACAATTTCCGAGACCGCCGCGGCGAAGCTTGCGATCCTCCGCCTAGCACTGGGCCAGGGGCGCGAGGCCGACGCCGTGGAGTTCGCGCTCCGAACTGCCGACCCGGCGGCCTGTCGCGCGGCATACGTGGGGTCGCTGCTGGGGCGCCGGGAAGCGGCTTCGCGATGCGGAGTGTGCGAATTGGTCGAGCGGCTGGCCGGTGACCTGAGCGCTGGTTGCGGGGGCAGGCCGACCGCGGATGTCCTGGCGCCGGTATTCCTCTCGCTCGCCGCGCGGCTGGTCGCCCGGCGAGGGAGCAGCGAGCGCCTACCCCTGGTCCTTGTCCACACCCTCATTCGCGCCCTGCTCGAGCTCCACGGCTCGGGCCGGGCCGAAAGGCAGGAGGATGGATGATGCGACGCGACGTGTTCCCCGAGCGGAATCTCGAGCCGCCAGAGAGCCCGGAGGCCCCGGATGAGGTGTCGTGTCCGGCCTGTGGCGGGCGAGCGACGCTCGTCTGGCAGGACGACGCCTACGGTTACTACCGCTGCGATGCGCCGCGGGCGGGTTGTCCGGAGGGCGAGTTCGCGGTGGAGCTCTACCCCGACCCCGACTCGACCGGTTGCGCCCATGAGCCCTACGACGCGTGGGTGGAGCGACATTGGCGATGAAGGACGAGGCCGCCCGACGCGCTGGACGCCTGAGGCGCCTGCGACGCGAGCGCCGGTGGCTCCTCTACGAACTCGAGGTCCGCTACTGCCGGGAGTTTTGTCCCGAAGCCCTCGCCGAAGGAGAGAAGGAAGATGGAAAGCGCGAGCGTGTGTGAATGGTGTGGGAAGCCGTTGCCCTTTCGGTCGAGCGCCGGGCGGTCGGCGAGGTTCTGTTCGCCTCGGTGTAGGAAGGAGGCCGGTCGCTCGGGTCGGACTCGCCCGAGCGCAGCGGCCAGGCGGACGTGTCTGAAATGTGGTGAGCCGTTCCTCTCCGAGGGACCGTGGAATCGGCTTTGCCGTCGTTGTTGTCGTGAGAACGAGCGTCTGGCCGAGGAACTGGCCCCGATGGCTCTGCGGCCCCGAGCCAGGCTGCGGCATCGCGCGGCCCTGGTGCTCCTCGCGGCCGAGAATCATCCCGATGGTGATTGAGGGGGGGGGGCGGCGTGCTCGTCCGAACAGGCAACCCGTTCGAGGAAGGCTGGCCGCGATGTCCGCTCTGCGGAAAGAGACTCACCCGGCTGAACTGCAATTGGCGGGTCTTTCCGGGCGTCTGCCTGGACTGCGCTCCGCCGGGGATAACCTCCGTGCCCCAACGCCCTCACCACACTCCCCGCAACGGCTCGCCTGTCCCTCGGGGCCTCACGCTGATGCGCCAGTGCCGGTGTGGTCGGTTGATGGGCCGCAGGCGGAGGATGTGTGACCGATGTCGCCAGGAGGCCCGCCGCCGCCGCGACCGCGAGCGCCAGAGGCGCTACCGCAAGAAACTCCGGGAGGGGAAATGAGCCGGACGTGTCGGGATTGTCCGTCGCGGGAGGGGTGTCGCCGGCTGTGTGCCGAGATGGAAGCCCTGCTCCGCGCCACATGTTCGACCAGGGTGAGCGTGCGCGCGATCTGCTTCACTGACCTTCAATGCGGATGGCTGGAGCCGGAGGCATCGGCGCTGCGGGTCATCGCGGCGGAAGCCGCGTCACGAAATCCAGAGCACGAGGCAAAATGACGGGGATGAAGAGGGCGAGGGAGTAGTGGCCCGCCGGATACCATTCGATCTTCGGCCTGCCGAATCGCTTCCACAACTCCTCGGTCTTCGCTCGCGCCACGGTCCTGTCCTCTGTGGCGTTGATCATCAGGATGCGGCGCGGGTCCGCGCGATGGGCGAAGACCCGGGGGTCTATTGCCGCGGCCAGCCGGCGGACGCCTGCCAGGTCGTAGCCCTTCTTGGCCAATCGTTCGCGCATGAATCGCGTTTCGGGCGCGGTCCAGAGGATTGCGGCCGGGTCGCCGCCCGCCAGGATGAGGACGTTGCGGTCGAATGAGGGGTCAACGCCCACCGAGAGCGCGGCGACGAGGCCGCCGAGGCTCACCCCCACGATGCCCACGCGCCGGGCATCCACCTCCTGCCTCTTGCGCAGCCAGACGGCGGCCCGGCGGACTTCCGCCACGGCGCCCTCGATTGCCCAGACCATTCGCTCGGGACGCTCGAGGAAGACGTCGGGGAGGTCGAGGCCGGCCGGGCGGCGCTCGCCGTAGTAGGGCATCTTGACCAGCAGCGACGGCACCCCGCCGGCGGCGAAGGCGCGACAGACGAGCCTGGCCACCGCGAAGCGCCCATCGAGGATGTGGAGGACGACGACCGCCGGGGCAGGGCGCCCGCGCTTTGCCGGAACGTAGTATTCGGCCTCCACGGTGTTGCACTGGGGAATGTCCCACTTTCGCGGGGAAGGGAAGGTCAGGCGGTACTGTCGGAAGACCTCCGAGGCGCCCGCCAGGCGCAACTCGTAGGGGAACGGCTCGGCGGGGAAGTTGTAGCGGGCAAGGAGGGCGTTGACCTGCGGGTCGGGGTCGCTGAGGCTGGTCAGGAGGTCGTCGGGTCGGCAGAGGCGCCTCTCGACCTCGCCCGCGGCGAGGCTGGCGGCCGTGGTCGCCGCGAGCGCTGCGAGCAAGCAGCGAGGTAGTCGGAAGGCGCCCATCGCCTCAAAGCCCGACCACCGAGTAAACGATGTCGAGCAGGATGCCCTCGTCGGCGAACCTCTCGAGGACGGGGTCGAGTTCGCTGGGGGAGCCGGCGAGGTAGTAGGTGTGGACCCCGCGCTCGTGGCCCATCGGCTCACAGGTCAGGAATGCCTGGCGGCCGGCCACGTCGCGAGGTGTGAGCCGCCGCTTGACCTTCACCAGGGCGCTCTTGCGGAGGCTCTCGGAGTCGTAGGGGTGTTCTTCGAGGTAGGTGACCTTCGAGAGCCGCCGGACGACGCGGACGATTGTGTCCTTCTCGGCCTCGGTGCACCAGAAGGTGACGACGACGGTGCCGTCGTGGGTGGAAGTGTAGGCGGCGCCGTGGCCGACAACCGTGTCTATCGAAATCCCGCGATTCGAGAATGCCGAGGCGATGCTGGTTAGCGCCCCCGCGCGGTCGGCAACCCCGACCCGGAAGACCCAGTGTTTCTTGACCTGATCGTCGGCCATCGCGTCAGTCTCCCTGTGGCGGTTGATAGCGAAGCGGCTGCTCGTCGCCGCAGAGCACCCGGCAGGCGCCGAGGGCCATGGCGGCCATCTCCGGGCAGTCCTTCAGGACGAGGACGGGCAGGAGGTGGCTGAGGCGACGCTTGAGTGAGCGGACGACGAACGCCGAGCGTGCGAGGCCCCCGGTGAGGATCACCGCCTCGGTGTCCGGGCCGGCCGCCACGATCATCGAGCCGATCGCCTTGGCTAACTGGTAACACATGGCCTCGACCACCCGGCGGGCGCCCTGGTCGCCCTCGGCGATGCGGGCCTCGATGGCCTCGACGTCGTGGGTGCCGAGGTACGAGACGAGGCCGCCGCGGGTGGTCAATTCCTCGATGAGCTCTTCCCTGGAGAAGCGGCCGCTGTAGCAGAGGGCGATGATGTCGGCCAGGGGGAGTGTGCCGACCCGCTGCGGCGAGAACGGCCCCTCGCCCAGGAAGGCGATGTTGTTGTCCACCACCCTCCCGCCTCGGACCGCTGCCACGGTGATCCCGCTGCCCAGGTGTGCGACGACGTAGTTGGTTTGTTCTATCGGCGTTCCGGTCTTTGCGGCCATCTCGTGGGCTGCGGCGCGGACGCTGAGCATGTGGGCCACCGAGCGGCGGCGAACCGGCGCGTAGCCGGAAAACTCCGCCTCCTCGCAAAACTCATCCGCCACCACCGGGTCAACGACGAATGCCTGGACGCCGAGTTCCCGGGCGAGTTTGGCCGCCAGCGGGATGGCCAGATTCGAGGGATGGTCGAACTCGGCCCGCTCGATCGCCGCCACCATCGCTTCATCCACGAGATACGTGCCGCCGGGGAGTTTCTCCTCGGGCCTCGGCAGGAAGCCGCCGCGCGCGACCACCGCCTCGAGGGAGCCGACCTGGTGCTCGCCCAGGAACTCGCGGACCCTCTCCTCGAGGCGGCCTGGCTCGTGGGGCCAGGAGGCCGACGCCGCGCAACGCTCGTTCTCGAAGAGAGCGACGCGTGTCGCAGTCGCCCCGGGATTGATGACCAGGACGCGAAAGGTCTTGTGGAGCACGGGGAAGAAGGCGGGACGAGAACGCTCCTTCGGCTTCCCCATCTCCATGACCTCACTGGCCAGGCTACAGAGGGCGATGGACTGGAGTTTCGTCTCGACGTTGTCGGCCCGCGAGAGGATCACGTAGGGCACCATCACCCCCACCGTGATGCCCGCGAAGGTCCCCAGGCCGTACTTGACCGCTTCCATGATGACCTTGTAGAGGATGTTTGCGGCCTCGAGGTTCGGGCAGACCAGGATGTCGGCCTGGCCTGCGACCTCGCGCGCGCCCTCTGTCTCCGGCAGGCCCTTGAGGCCCACCGATTCGGGGTCCACCGCCAGGTCGAAGGAAAGTGGCCCGTAAACGACCGCATTGTCCCATTTCCGCTCGGCCAGTGCCGCCGCCAGACGGGTCGAGGGAAGCGAGTCGATCACCTTCTCATTGGCCGACAGGACGGCCACCCGCGGGCGCTCGAGGCCCAGGATGGCCCTGCCCACGTCCACTGCGTTCTCTATCAGGCCGACCATTCGCCCGAAACTACAGACCGTGGTGACCCCGGGGTCGGTCAGGAGCATGGGCCTCCCGCCCGCGATGCAGGCCGCGTCGAAGAGGGTCACGAGGCTGATGGTGTTTCGGACCACGATGCGGAGCATCGCGCGGTTGAGGATTGGGGTGGAGATATTGCCCTTGAGGATGACGTCCACCCCGCCGCCGAGGACGGCCTCGACGGTGGCGGCGGCGGTCTCCTCCTGGCTTGCGGTGGGGATGATGTCGGAGTCGGGGACCTCGATGCCCACGCGGTCTGCGGCCTGGCGGATGGCCCGGCCGTCCCCCACGAGGATGCATCGCTCGACGATGCCGTGGTCGCGAGCCGACTCGACCAGGCGCAGGTCGTCCTCACGGTCGCCGCCCGGGATGATCACGGTCTTGGGGCGGAAGTGGCCGGCGATCAGCACCAGGTCGCTGACCGCCTTGAGGGGTGGCATGGCGTTCGGGTGTTCGGGTTTTTCCACTTTGCCCTCGCGTCCTGGAGCGGATTCAGCCCAGATCGTAGCGACGCCCCCGACCCGTGTCAAAACAGCGCTGGCGTCGCTGCCGCTGTCACCATTGACAGAGGGGGGCCAGCGCGCTAGAATCGTGGCCGGAGCGGGGGCAATCGCATGGTTGTGTCCAGCCAGTGGCGTCGCGCTAGTTGTTGCTGGTGCCGAGCCCTGCGCCGCTCGCAGAGCGTTGTGGCGAGACTGGCTCGCGGCTCCATCCCCCGCGCCCCTCTCCGCTCCCCACGGCGCCAGAATCTCAAATGTCAACACCTCAGGCCGCCCACTTCGGCTCGGATTGCCCGTTGCCCCGGGCAAATGGGTGGGGGCCAACCGAAGGGTCCACCGGTGCGGTGAGGACCAAGAAACTATGGAAAGGGGGCAAGCGATGAAGCGGAAGGCCGGCAAAATGTGGGTGGCGACAGTGCTTGTGCTCGGCGCGCCACTCGGGCTGCTCTTTCCCGGCCCT
>CAYYCI010000223.1:0-6923 GCA_964470215.1 uncultured Planctomycetota bacterium | reverse complement strand
GTGCCAAAGCCCACAGCCCCGGCCTTCTTCGAGACCACGCGCGGGTTTCCTTCATAGTCTCAGGCTTTCCAGCCTGTGCGCGGGCGACCCACCGGGTCGCCCGCTACGGCCCGTGTCGGGCGAGGCATGGACGTTCCACCCACAAGGTGGCCTCTCCCCTACCCTCCCCCGCGGGCGAAGGCGATCAGGGTGTCGGCCTCCTCGAGGGACGGCAGGATCAGGTCGGCCTGTGCGAGCCTGTGGGCTGGCAAGGTGGTTGTGATTCCTACGCAACGCATTCCCGCGGCCTTGGCGGCCTGGACGCCGAGGGTCGAGTCCTCGACAACGGTGCATCGGGGCGGCGCCACGCCCAGCGCGTCGGCGGCCTTGAGGTAGGCCTGCGGGTGGGGCTTGTAGTTGGTCAGGTCTTCCGCCCCGACGACTGCCTCGAAGCGCTCGCGCACCCCCAGGAGCCGCAAGGCGGTCTCGACGGTCTCGCGGACGGAGTTCGAGGCGACCCCCAGCCGGAATTCGCCTCGCAGCCGCTCGATCAGGTCGAGGGCGCCGGGGAACGGGCGGACCTCGCGGGCGAGGATTTCGCGGAAAACCTCGTTCTTGGCGCTCCGCCACCACTGCGGGTCGTCGTGGCGGCGGCGAGCCGCCAGGATGAGCGAAATCCACTCGGTGTCGGCCATCCCGACCCCCATGGCGAACTCCTCCTCGGAGGCGCGAATGCCCTCGCGCTCGAAGAGCGCCTTCCAGGCCTTGACGTGGAGGGGTTCGCTATCCACCAGGACGCCATCGAGGTCGAAGATGACGGCTCTGGGGCCATCGGGGGTGTTCATGGTCTAGCGGTCTCGTTTCAGGCGCGCGGGGAGCGACTCGTAGATGCGGCGATAACTCTCATAGCGTTCGGGGTCAATCTGTCCGGCTTCCACGGCGGCTCTCACGGCGCAGTCGGGCTCGTGGAGGTGGTCGCAATCGTTGAAGCGGCACTGCCCGAACAGGGCTTCCATCTCGGGGAAGTAGTGCTTGAGTTCGTCGCGCTCGATGTCGTAGAGCGCGAACTCGCGGATGCCCGGGGTGTCCACCACGTAGCCGCCAAAATGCAGTGGCAGAAGGGAGACGGCGGTGGTGGTGTGGCGGCCTTTGCCGGTGGCGCGGCTCACGGGTCGCACTTTCAACTTCAGGCCGGGCTGGACGGCCATCAGCAGGCTCGACTTTCCCGCGCCCGACGGCCCGGCGAAGACGCTGGTCCTGTCCTTGAGCGCCGAGCGGAGTTCCTCGATCCCCGCTCCGGTGGTCGCGCTGGTCGCCAGAGCGCGGTAGCCGAGGCCGCAGTAGAGGCCGAGGATGGGCTGGATGCTCGAGGGCTCCACTAGGTCAACCTTGTTGATGCACACCACAACGTCGAGTTCGCCGTGCTCGCCGGAGACGACGAGGCGGTCGAGCATCCTGCGGTTGAGCGGCGGCTCGGCGGCGGAGGCGACGACGACGAGTTGGTCGAGATTCGCGGCGACGACTTGCTCGAGGGCGCGGTCGCCGGCGGCCTTCCTGGCGAGTTTTCCGCCGTGTCGAGGGAGGATTCGGCCCAGGCGCCCCTCGCCCGATCCGGTCGGCTCCACCTCCACGCGGTCGCCGACGGCGATTGGCCTGGTCTGCCCGCGCCGCTCGAGGCGCCACTTGCCCGGCAACGGACACTTCAGGACCTGCCCCTCACACATCACGAGACACGATGCGGTGTCGAGTCGTATGACTGTGCCGACGGGCATGTGTCCTAAGGCACCCTGAGACTTGCGAGCGTTTGGTCGAATTCAGGCGAGAGGCCCTGGAACCACTCCGGGTTGGTCATGGCCATCAGGACGAAGAGACGGCCGGCGGTGGTGCGCCAGAGGGTGAGGATTTGGGCCTTGGCCTTCGGGCTCTCCCAGCGGACGATGCGGCGGCCGAAGTCCTTCCCCCCGATCGTTGTGGTGTCCTCTTTGATCACGATGAACTTGCCGACGCGGCCGCGTTGGCCGAGTCGTTCGAGTTTCTCGACCTCCCGCCGTGCCCTGGGGGCGGAGGCTCCATCGAGGACGTAGAGCTCAATGATTGCGAAGCGCTTGTCGTTGGGGTCTTTGGGGCTTCTTCGGATCTCGAGGACTTTGGCGGGATGGCGGACGGGGTCACGGAAGTTCAGGCGGTTGTCGGTCATCTCCCAGTTTTCGCCTTCCGGCTTGCTGACCACGAGACCGAGGGCGGGGTTATCGTAGCGGTCGCCGCGAATGTGGCTTGCGGCCGGGACGGTCGTGGGCTTCGGCACCTTGGATGTCAGCGACGGCGCCGCCGCCACCCGCGAGGCGATTCTCCCCGGGGCGCTGGTCCCGGTTCGCGGGGTTGTCCGCGCCGCCACCGGGCTCGCGCCGCCCGGCCTGGCGCTCAGTGGCGAGGGCGGCTGATATTCCCTGGGCGACGATCGCCCAACCAAGAACGCGACGAGCGCAACAACGACGAGCCCGATTCCAATCGCCAGGTGTTCCGATTTCATACCCAACGCTCCACGCGGCAGCGACACTTCTCCCCGGGAATTATATGGGCGCTTGCGTCGGGCGGCAAGCGTGGGAGGTAGAAAAAAAGCCCCGGGTGCGTCGCTTCACGCGGCGCACCCGGGACGACTCGAACGCCTGCCACCGTCGCTTGCAGGGGGCTCCTTTATTTCTCGAAGACGACCTCGGCGCTCTTGCCCACGTTGGTGGCGGGGTCGTTGTCCTCGGCGATGATGCTGCACCTGACGCGGACGCTTGCGCCGTTGGGGGCACGTCGCCAGGCCCGCCACTTGGGGTAGAAGCGGACGCTGACGTACTTCTTCTGGCCGGGGTTGATTGTCCCGACGTTTCCGTCGTAGATGATGCGGTTGACGTACTGCTGGCCATCGAGGATGGTGAAGGCCACGCGGACACCCGTGGCGGGGTTGTCTGCGGGGGCGGTGTTTTCGATCTCGAAGGCGTACTGACGGGTGTTGGTGTGGCCGCAGCCGCCGCCCATCTCGTCGTCGTCGTAGCCGTCGTCGTCATAGCCGGGCTCGGCGCCGTGGTTCCCGCCGCCCTGGCCGGGGTTGTCCTCGTCGTCGTGGTCGGCGTTGTTGCCGTGGCCGCGGTTGTTGCGCCCGTCACCCCACGGGGTGAGGACAAGCACCGGGTGTGGGGCCGCGGGGCCGGTGATGGTCACGCTGATGCTCTTGCCCTCGTTGGTCTCGGGCGCGCTGTCCTCGTTGAGCACCTTGACCATCAGTTCGATGCTCTGGCCGTAGGCAGTGTCCCAGGCGGCGTTGGTGTTGACCGTGACGGGCACCTGCCTGGTCTCGCCGGCGGCGATGGCGCCAAGCGCCACGTCACAAGCCAGGGTGTTCACATACTGTCCCCCGCCGACCACCTGAACCTGGAGAATGACGTTCTGGGCGATGTCGGCGGCGTCGGTCGCCGTGTTGGACACTTCCACGGTGAAGGAGGTCTGGTCGGTGGTGAGGTTGTCGGGGCTGAGGGTCAACACCGGGTAGGCGGCGCCACCGCCCGTGCCCCCGGTGGGATTCTCCTCACAGTCGTGTTCGGCAGCCACCGCGGTCGCCAGGATGATCAGGTCCTGGAAATCTATCCCGTAGTTGGTGTAGAGGGGATTGAAGTCCCAGAGGTAGAGGGCCTCGTTGTCAGCGATGGAGACGACGCCCGTCTGGGGGTCCACATAGGGGGCGAGGAGTTCGCCGACGGGGGCCTGGCTGGGGAAGCCAGGGGCGAAGTAAACCGGAGTGTCCCCCTGCTTGAGCGTCAGCACCTGGCCAGAGCCGCCGTTGGACGTGTAACTGAGCGGGTAGCCGTATTGTGTCCAGAGCCATCGCTCGTAGTCGCCGGCAATCTCGCCCTTGATGACGACGCTGGTGCCGGCGGGGACGCTCTGTTGGGTGAATTCCTCACCACCCTTGACGGGGTTTCCGCCGAAGAGGTCGAACCAGCCGTTGCCCATGTTCGCGGATGCCACTACGGGCACGAGGGTGCCGTCCGCGTAGCCGAACTGCGAGCCGATGGCCTTGATGCGGACGTCGGAGCACATCTGGGTGACCACGTCGCCATCGTCCTCGACTACGAAGCCTTCCTGGCTCTCGTCCGTTCCCCCAGAGCCGCCGTCGTCGGCTGGCGGGGCGTCGTCCTCACACTGGCTCGGGTCGGCCGCCTCGTTGAGCGTGACCAGGATGATGAGGTCCTGGAGGTCGTACTCGACTGCATCGCGGTTCTCGGTGCCGAGCTCGAAGAGGTAGAGGACCTGGTTGTCCCCGATGGTCACCGAGCCGGTGTTGGGGTTTATCAAGCCCTGGAGGGCGGGGCCGATTGCCACGGGATTGCGATAAGGGTCGAATTCGGCGGGAAGGTCGCCGTTTCGCAAGGTGAGAACCTGGCCGAGGTCTTCGTCGCTCGAGTAGGTGACTTGCCAATCGCCATAACTGGCCGTGGCCTCGAGGGTGAACGACTCGGCGTTGCGCACGACGCGGACCTCGGTCTCGCCGCCCTGGACCGGCTGGCCGCCGAACATGGCCTCGGTGACGGCGGGCTTGCCGTTGATCTGCTCGGCGTCAGGGTCCACCTCCTGGCCGTCGGCCACGGGACGGGCGAAGGTGCCGTGGACGACCACCGGGACGGCCGGACCGCCCTGGCCCCAGGTCAAGTCCACAGCCGCGACCTGGAAGACGGCGTCGAAACAGTCCTTGGTCGTGACCACGCCCGCGGGGTTCTCCTCGGTGAACTGATTGGGGTTGGCGTCCGGAGGTGGCGCGTCTTGGTCATCGTCACCGTCGTCACCCGGCTGCTGGGCCTGGTCGCCGACGTCATCGCCCGCTTCCTCCTCGCCCTCGGGATTGAGAACCGCCAGGATTTCCTCGGGCGGGTCGGCGGGATTGAAGTGGATGTCGTCGTGGCGCTCGACCTTGTTGCCCGTCTTCAGGATCACACACGTCGTCCCGTCATCGGCGATCATCGCCGTGACGTATTGGTCGGGGCTGTCGAGCTCCTCGACCGTCGGCTGCTGATAGAGCGCGCTGATCGTGGCGCCCGGCTCGTCCTCATCCTTGAGAGGGTTGCTGAAGGCGCTCTGGTTCTCGACGAAAGGCGCGAGGACCTCCGCCAGGTTACTACCCTGTGGCGGGTAACTGCCGTAGCGGTGGAAGTAGAGCTCGAGGGCGGTCGAGACCTGCTTGAGGTTGTTCTCGGCCACGGACACTCTCGCCGCCTGGCGCATGCTCCGATAGAGCATCACCCCCATGGCCATCAGGAGGGCCATGACGGCAGCCACGGCGGCGATCTCGATTGCCGTCGAGCCTCGCTTCTTGTTCAACCAACCCAACATCACAGTGTCTCCTTTCCGGCTTCCGGTTTCCTTTCCTCGGCCAATTTGCCTAGGTTTGCCCCTAGCAAGGCGCGTGCCAAGACCGTCGAGAACTTCTCAGAGTGGCCGGCCCCGCTGCGTAACGCCTGACACGGCAACAGATTAGGGAGCCCCGCGCGCGGCCACTGGCCATCTCCTCCCCGCAGCCACTCGAGGCCCTGGCCCACGTTCCACGGGGGCCAGGCCCCACGAGACGGGTCCCGGCGGTCAGTCCCACGATACGAGGCTAGCGTTGGGAGGGAAGTTTGCTACTCGAAGCGGACGCTCGAGATTATCTGGTCGAAGAGGGGCTTGACCTGCTCGAGCGCCTCGGCATCACACACGCCGATAAAGGCGAAGAGCCGATTGCCCCGAACCAGGTAGTAATTGACCGAGGCGAATCGGCGGCCTGCCACCGCCCAGCGGGCCGTGCGCACCCTGGCGGCTAGGCCACCGACCGTGGCGGATTCTTCCGAGACGATGTGGAAGCCCGGGCGCTTTTCCCGGAACTCCAGGACCTTCAAGCGTCCCCGCACCGCCCGGCTTGCCGAAAGTGCCTCGACGAAAAGGTCCATCCGAGCCCACGGCGTCGTCTTATCCCCCCGCTTCAGCAGCCGTTCTATCTCGAGGACCTTATTGACGACCAGGGGTGTCGGGAAACGGAAATCTTCCGGCTTCCAGGCAAGAAGCCATTCCCCTCCTGCTGGTGCCCGTAGCCTCACGCCGTGGAACGGGTTGTCGTACTCCTGGGGGTCTGCGGCCCGGTTCACATATTGCCTCGACCAATCCTCCACCGGCCGGGTCAGCCGACCTATCAGGAAAAAGACTGCGGCCGTGGCGACGAATGCCGCGCCGAGCCCTATCGCCTTCCGTGTGTCCATGCCCGCTGTCTCCAATCCCTCCCGCCGCTTCATAGGAAAGTGTAGCCGGAGCGCCGGGCGTTTGCAACGTTGCCGGGCGCTGCGCTACGATTCAGCCGCCAGTGGGGACGAAGATGGCTCGGCGAGTTAAGGTCCTCGAGGTGCTCGAAGCCAATGTTGGCGGGGCGCGCAAACACGTCCTCGACATCCTCCGCTGCCTCGACCGTTCCCGCTTCCAGCCACACGTCGCCTGCTCGACGCAGCGGGGCTTCGACGCCCCCGAGGCCATCCGCCAGTTCGAGCACCTCGGCGCGAAGACCACGGTGGTGCCAATGCTTCGGCGCCCGGCCCCGCTCGCCGACCTCCGCTCGCTCCGCGCCCTCGTCCGACTCATCCGAGCCGAGCGCTTCGAGATCGTCCACACCCACGCATCCAAGGCCGGCTTTCTCGGACGCCTGGCCGCGCGGCGGGCCGGCGCCTCGGCGGTGGTCCACACCCCCCACACCTTCCCGTTCGAGCGGCGCGACACCGCCCTCGCCCCGCTCTACCGTCTTCTCGAACGACGGGCCGCCAGGTGGGCGGACAGGATCGTCCTCGTGGCCCCAAGCCAACGGGCAACCGCGGAACAACTTGGCGTGCCCGAGGAGCGGCTGGTGGTCATCGAGAACGGGGTAGAGCCGCCGCCGGAGTCGC